>CAMLNG010000040.1 GCA_946481195.1 uncultured Chromatiaceae bacterium | reverse complement strand
CTGATTATCGTTGTGGTTATTATGGACTTTATGGCACAGGTACAAACCCATCTGATGTCTCATCAGTATGAGTCTGTACTTAAAAAGGCAAATCTTAAGGGCTACGGCCGTTAAGGTAATTTTGCGGAGTTAAGTCATGAAAGTACGAGCTTCCGTTAAGAAGATCTGCCGTAACTGCAAAGTTATCAAGCGCAACAATGTTGTGCGGGTAATTTGTGTAGAGCCTAAGCACAAGCAACGTCAAGGCTAACAGCAGAAAAAATTAGGTCAGGGCTAAACTGTTTGGTTTAGCCCGGACTTATTGTTGCAATATGGCCGCCGTTTGAGTATCCTTACGGGCTTTTCAAATCGGCACCCTTAAACTCATTTATAGGAGAACGTTAGTGGCCCGTATCGCTGGCATTAACATCCCCGATAATAAACATGCAGTCATTTCTTTGACTTATGTTTTTGGTATCGGTAAAACCCGCTCAAAAGCCATTCTGGCTGCAGTGGGCATCGAAGAAAATCGTAAAATCTCTACGTTGTCAGACGCAGAGCTCGATACTCTTCGTGACGAAGTTGCTAAGTACACCGTTGAAGGTGACTTACGCCGTGAAATCACGTTAAACATCAAACGTTTGATGGACCTTGGTTGCTACCGTGGCCTGCGTCATCGCCGTAGTCTGCCGGTTCGTGGTCAGCGCACTAAAACTAACGCGCGTACCCGCAAGGGCCCACGCAAAGCAATCAAGAAATAAGACGGGGTAAAACATGGCTAAAGCACCAGTTCGTACTCGTAAACGGGTAAAAAAGCAAGTTTCTGACGGTATGGCTCATATCCATGCCTCTTTCAACAATACCATCGTCACTATTACTGACCGTCAAGGCAATGCTCTGTGCTGGGCAACTGCCGGTGGTTCAGGTTATCGTGGTTCGCGTAAGTCTACGCCGTTCGCTGCACAGGTTGCTGCTGAGCGCGCTGGTACTGCCGCGTTAGAGTATGGTCTGAAGAATCTTGAAGTTTTCGTAAACGGTCCTGGTCCAGGTCGTGAGTCAGCCATTCGTGCGCTGAACGCAGCTGGCTACCGCATTACGAATATCACCGACGTGACGCCAATTCCACACAATGGTTGCCGTCCACCGAAAAAACGTCGCGTGTAACAAGCGCTTCTAAGATTATTGGAGAAAGAAGATGGCAAGATATTTGGGTCCTAAGCTCAAACTGAGTCGTCGCGAAGGTACAGATCTGTTCCTGAAAAGCGGCGTCCGAGCAATCGATTCAAAGTGTAATTTAACTACAGCTCCAGGTCAGCACGGCGCTCGTCGCGGTCGCTTATCGGACTACGGTTTACAATTACGCGAAAAACAAAAAGTACGTCGTATTTATGGCGTATTAGAAAAGCAGTTCCGTAACTATTACAAAGAAGCTGCTCGTTTGAAGGGTAACACCGGCGAAAACCTGCTCCAGTTGTTGGAATCACGTCTGGACAACGTAGTGTATCGCATGGGTCTGGCTAGCACACGTGCTGAAGCACGTCAGTTAGTCAGCCACAAAGCTATCATGCTGGATGGCCGCGTTGTGAATATCCCATCTTACGCTGTGTCACCAGAACAAGTGATCGCTGTTCGCGAAAAAGCGAAGAAGCAAGCGCGTATCGTTGCTGCTTTAGAAGTTGCTGAACAACGTGAAAAACCAACTTGGGTTGAAGTTGACACGAAAAAGATGGAAGGCGTTTACAAGCGTCGTCCAGAGCGTTCAGATTTGTCTGCTGACATCAACGAACAGTTAATCGTCGAGCTTTACTCTAAGTAGTAAGGCATTTTCTTAAGAGAGGATAAAATGCAGGGTTCTGTCACCGAATTCCTTAAGCCGAGATTAGTTGGTATCGAAAAAATCAACCCAACTCGTGCCAAAGTTACTTTGGAACCACTTGAGCGCGGTTTCGGGCATACCTTGGGCAACGCGTTACGTCGTATCCTTTTATCGTCTATGCCAGGTTGTGCAGTGACTGAAGTGGAAATCGATGGCGTGCTTCATGAGTACAGCGCCAAAGAAGGCGTACAGGAAGATATCATTGATATCCTCCTGAACCTGAAAGGCTTAGCCGTTCGTTTGGAAGACAAAGACGAAGTCACTCTGACTTTAACCAAAAAAGGTGCTGGCCCTGTAACTGCTGGTGATATCCAGCGTGGTGACGGTGTAGTAATCGTTAACCCTGAGCACGTAATCTGTAATCTGACAGGCGAAACTGAATTCAGTATGCGTCTGAAAGTACAACGTGGTCGTGGGTACGTGCCTGCATCAGCCCGAGTGTCCTCAGAAGATGACGAACGTCCAATTGGTCGTTTACTGCTTGATGCATCTTTCAGCCCGGTTGAGCGTATCGCTTATTCGGTTGAAGCTGCGCGGGTAGAACAGCGTACTGACCTGGACAAACTGGTAATCGACATGGAAACCAACGGCACTGTTGAGCCGGAGGAAGCAATTCGTCGTGCTGCGACAATTCTGGCTGAACAGCTGGAGTTCTTCGTAGAACTGCGCGACAAGAGCGAACCAGAGAAACGCGAAGAGAAGCCGGAATTCGATCCGATTCTGTTACGTCCTGTCGATGATCTGGAATTAACAGTTCGTTCTGCCAACTGTCTGAAGGCAGAGCAGATTCAGTACATTGGTGATCTGGTGCAACGTACCGAGGTTGAGCTGCTGAAAACGCCTAACCTGGGTAAAAAGTCACTTACCGAAATCAAAGACGTGTTGGCGTCACGTGGGTTATCTCTGGGCATGCGCCTGGAAAACTGGCCGCCAGCAAGTTTGGTAAATAAAGACTAACCAGATACCAGTTCCTGGTTTAGTGAGAAGGAATAGATCATGCGCCATCGCAAGAGTGGTCGTCAGTTAAACCGGAACAGCAGCCACCGTCAGGCAATGTTCCGTAATATGGCAAGCTCGCTGGTGAAGCACGAAATCATCAAAACGACTCTGCCAAAAGCAAAAGAGTTACGCCGTGTAATCGAACCTCTGATCACACTGGCTAAGAATGATAGCGTCGCAAACCGCCGTTTAGCTTTTGCCCGTACACGTGATAAAGAAGTTGTTGGTTTACTGTTCAACGTTTTAGGTCCGCGTTACAACGCGCGTCCAGGTGGTTACACTCGTATTATGAAGTGTGGCTTCCGTACAGGTGACAATGCGCCAATGGCTTACATCGAGTTAGTTGACCGTCCAGAAGTGGGCGCTCTGCCAGTTGAAGAAACTGCTGCTGAGTAATTGATTCGAGTGAAGACAGTTCGCGCTGTTTTCTGCTAGAAATCCCCCGTTTATCGGGGGATTTTTTTGCCTGCTGAAATTCAGTTTCTATTGTGATTGCTATGGCTGGCGTGCTTATACACGGAACGTATTTAGGTTCAAACGATGTAGAAAGTTGCCAAAATCGGATATTCAAACGTAATTCATTGTGCTGAATTAAGCCTAACAGGACTTGTGGCAAATTGAATAAGAGTGCGACTTAGTGTTGGATTTGGCCGGAGTGCTCACGAGCTTGATGCCCTCTTTAAGGGGGCATCAACGATGCGAGAACAGCTGCTTTTTATTGCCCTGTTAATGAGTGTTGCACTGGATGACGAAGAATACTCTGCATCGACAATAATAAAATGCAGCTGGTTAAAGTCATTATGAGGAAAACCGGTAACAGGATACCTGCCGGCGATGGGTTTAAAAGCCTGGCGATTTGTTGCGCCACCGGATGTTGTACCGTATAAATCACGCTGAATACGGCGAACAATGCGCACAGCGAACCTATAGCAACAGGGCGTAAATTCTCCCGGAGAAGCTCAATAGCTATGGTGACCGGCCTGGCGCCAATTGCCATTCGTACGCCAAGTTCAGTACGTCGCAGTTGTACGCAATAGCTTAACAAGCCTGACAGACCGACACTGCAAAGTAGCAGAATCACCAGACTCAACCCTAGTGTACTGTAAGCGGTCAGGCGTTCTAATGTCAGTCGGTTTGCATGGTTGTCGGCAAGACTACGTAATTCAGTAATGCGGTATCGCGGATTTACACTTGCCAGCAGTTTATTTAGTGTTGTTTTATTAAGTACCGTAGCCGGCTTACTGACGATAATCAAACTGGCCAATCCTGGGAATCCCCCAGCAAAAAGGGCTCTGGGCGGTTCCTCCATATCCGGGAGTTGCCAATCGGCAAAAACACCAACCACCTGATACAGGGTTTCACTACTATCATTCGCCCAGCGTAGTTGTGGGAATTTGCTTAAGTCATCTGCTGAGGATATTTGGCGGGCAAAGCGTTCATTGATGATGACCACCGGCAGTTGTTCGCGGGTTTCTGTAGCGCTGAACTGCCGGCCACGGAGCAATTTTGCCCCCAATACTGCCAGATACTGTTCATCAACCAGACTGGACGATACCGAATAAGTTATTTGTGCCTGCTTTGGATCCCTCAATTCCGTCATCCACTGATAGTCACCATAATTAGCCAATGGCAGCAGATTTGCGACACTGACTGCAACAATGCCGGGCTGAGATTCCAACAAATGACGGATTGCCAGAAAGTCATCACGGCGTTGCAGACGAGGGATCTCATTCACAGCAGCGAGGTCCAGCGATGCATGGTAGCGATCAATCGTCTCAATACCGGGCGATTGCCATAAATGCACGAGTGCATTTATGAATAACTGTATAGCAAACATCAACACCAAAGTTGCAACAGCACCCTGTGCCGCTAACAACTGCCTTAAACGACGGTGTGGAATGGGTTTAAGCCCACCTTTTTGGCTGCTGCATAGCGACATACTGAGGCGGTGATAGTCCATTTGCTGGTATAGACGCAGCGCTAAACCAGCAATCAGTACCGCGGGTAGCAGCAGGTAGGCCAGCAAGCTGACAGGTTGTAAGGACAATTCGTTAGCCCGGGGCAACAAACCTTCGGGCAATTGTCGGAAAGCCTGTAAAAGCAATAATTGGAACATCAGCGCCAATCCACATCCCAACACCAGCAGAACTGCCCATTCCTGCAATAAAGGGCGTAATAAATCGCGCGGACGGGCTCCCACGGCAGCCCGAATTGCCAGTTGTGAATGACGGGCAGCAAGGCGGGTAAGGCTCAGCTGGTGCAGATTGACCATACCGAGACTGACCAGCAATAAAGTTCCGAGCAATAGCCACGGATACTGTGCCGGCGCCTGGTGTTGCACTAGTGCCTGCAACGGCGTTAGAGCGAGCTGTAGCCGGGCATTCAGCAGATCGACAGGTTTGCCACCGGCAGTATTGAATAATCCACTTAAGTGGTTTTGGTAGCTTTGCAGTACTTCGCTTGGTTCTGCTGCTGGTTGTGTTTTCAGTAGCATGGCATGTTTACCCCACAGCTGTCCCCAGGACTTGCGCTGCGCCCGCGGAATTTGTACATAGTCCCATGGCAGCCAGACATCGGTCTGTTGACCGGCAAACAAGATCTCCGGTTCAGCGAAAAGCTGGGTCGTTACTCCGATAATTCGAAACCATTGCCCGTCAATTTCCAGGCTTTGCCGAACTATATCGGCAGAGCCGGCAAACTGCGTTTGCCATAGTCGAAAGCTGATCACTGCGACCGGGTGTTGACTGTTTAAGCCTTCATCCGCTGAGAATGTCCTGCCGATCGCCACCGGTGCGGCCAGCATCGAAAAGAACTCAGGCGTCACGTAGCCAAGTTGCAAGGTCGGAGCTTCATTCAGGTTTTGCGCTATACCCTGATTGTAACCAACCAGCGCGGCCGTGATTTGACCTGCAGGCTGCAGCCGGTAGCCCGTTTCAGCCGCGGCTATCGGTAAGGCGGGCGTGTGCTGGCCACTGGCACTTATCACATCTCCGGACAGGTAATGTAGCTGGGCTGATCCCGGGTAGGGCAAAGGTGCCAGTAACAGCTGATAACCGAGATTGAGTACAGCGACGAGACCGCCTAAGGTTAAACCAAGGGTTAATATCACCGTCACCGTGTAGCTTTTAGCTTTGCCCAACGCATAAAACACGTTGAATAGCTCTTTGAAATTAAACATATCAGTGCCCTTGTAATGCATATATGGCCGGTTTGCGGATAACGTGCCAGACCGAAGCCAGAGTTGTCAGAAGAGCCAGCAACAGGATTAGCAAAAGCGGTAGCAGGACTGATGGCATTATTGGCCCGGTAAAGAACTGATATCTGATCTGCCCGGCGCACAGCAACAATAATGCAAGGCCCAACCCAGTCAACGTCGGTACACTGACCTCCTGCAACAGCTGACGGACAATAGTTGCTGGTCTGGCACCAATCGCCATGCGCACACCCAATTCAAAGCGGCGTAGCTGCACGCTGTAGTTCAATACGCCATAAATACCCATAGCTGCCAGCAACAGGCTCAGTATGCCAAGACCGCAGGTGATGGCTGCGCTTAACTGCTGGCGTTGCAGCGCGATGCTGATATTGTCGGCAATACTGTAGATGTTTGCCGCGCGCAAGTGTGGCGCTACCTGTTTGATCAGCTGATTGATATGCGTTTTATTGAGTTGAGCGTCAGGCCTCAGCTGTACGAGTAAGTAGCTGCTATATAAAAGATTCTGTGTTGTATAAATCCGGAAGGGCTCCTGCTCTGCACCGGTTTCCGGTAAGTTTTGATCGGCACTGACGCCGATGATTTCAAATACCTGATCATTGTTTGTTGCAGTGATGCGTTCGCCAATGACATCCTTGCCAGGTGCTAATTTGTTAGCCAGAGTCTGATTAATGATGATCAGAGGGGCTTGCGTTTGTACTTCCACCGCAGAAAACCGCCGGCCCTGCACCAAAGGGATCTCAAACAGTGGTATCAAATACTGATCGGTATGCATAACCTTAGCTTCAATGGGTGTCGCACCGGCGTCTGTAGCAGAGATAAAGTTGGCTGTGTCGGCCGAGAAGCCGTTATATGAGGCGGGGGCGCCACTACTGACGGCCGCCATGGCAACATCCGGCAACTGCATCATCAAGTCCCTGATTTGCATTAGTTGGTCTTTTTGCTGGCGGTGATATGCCTGCCGTGCTGCAGCATTGAGCTCACGCGCCGGAGGCGGACTGATATCTTCCAGCGTAATCTGGTAGCGATTTGTCGCCACAAAGCCCAGTTGCTGCTGTAGCTGCAAGTAAGCGTCGCTAAACACCCGGCTGCAGCATACCAGGATCAGGGTAGTCAGCATCACTTGCGAGCTGATCAAGATAAAACGGATTGCCGGGCTGACAGTCAACCCACCGCCTTTGCTGCCACTCTGCAAACTTTGCTGTAGCGCCCGATAGTCAAGCCGGTGACTCATCAACTGACTGAAACTGAGCAGCAATAACCCACTAAGCAGCACCGCAAAAGTCAGCGTAAGACCATCGACGTCTAACTGCCGGGCGCCAGGAAGCATATCTCCGGCATAAAGGCGCAATAGCTGAAATGCCCCTGCAGCAGTCAGTAAAGCAACGCCTCCGGCTGCAAGCAGCAGGCAGGTTAATTCGGCTTTAAACAGTTTTAATGTTTGTGTCCGTTGTGCCCCTAATGCCGCCTGAATCGCCATGGTTTTTTGCTGGCTGGCAGCACGCGACAGCAACAAATTCAGCATATTCACTGCTGCTAACAACAGCAGGGCCGCACTGCCAGCCAGCAACCACAAACTTTGCTGACTGCTGTCTCCGAGCAACACCTGCCTTAGCGGATGCGCATTAAAATGCAGCTGACGCCCGGCAAGATGTGGCAGGTGGCTACTGGCTTGCTGCCACAAAGGCTGTAAATGTGGTCTGATTTCCTGTTCAAACTGCTGACGGTCTGCCGGATGCTTAAGCTGAGCCAGATAAAAATGACCAGCCCGGATACCCGAATCCGGCATGTCGACAAAGTCGGAGTGAAAATCCCAGGGTAACCAAATATCGGTGTGTAGTGCCGGACTGAGTAGCTGAGGTTCAACAAAGGTCGCTGCAGCAATTCCGATGACTTTAAAACTGACATTTCCCAGTTGAACATGGCGGCCAATCATATCTGGCGCTGCCTGGTACTGCTCGCGCCATAGCCGTTCACTGATAATGGCGACTGCATGGTGTTGGCCGGGTTCTTCAGTGCCGGAAAAGGCACGCCCGCTGACCAGCGGCATTCGGAACATCTGCATGTAACCTGCTGTTGTATAAGCAATATGCACAGCAGGGGAGTGCGGTAAATCCCGTAAAGTGGTTTCGTCCAAAGCATAACCGAGCAGTGCCTGCTCTTGCAGCAGTTGTGACGGCTTGGCATAAAAATGACGGATCACTTTTGGCAGAGCATGCGGGAGAATCATCTCGCCATCAGCGGACAACCAACTGGCGCTGCCGGCGACCAGCGTGCCTTCATCGGCATAAGGCAGTGGTGCCAGCAAGATCTGATAGTTCAGTTGAAACATCGCAACGAGCGTGCCGAGTGTTATACCCAGCGTGAGAATCACGGTGGCTGCATAGCCCTTTACTTTGCTTAAAGCGTACCACGCTACCGTAAAGTCTTTACCGGAAATCATCCTATTGTCCTTCGTCAAAACAGTTGGTATCAAAGTGTGCTGATAACATCGCGATTGCCAGCAGACCCAACGGTAAAGTCAGGCTATAGAAAAACCATAATTGAGGGAGGAGTTTCATGGGACGGCCAGTCTCAGTGAGTTGTGAGACAACGGTGCACCATCCGCATCCAAAATCTGGCCATCAAGCAAATGCAGTTTGCGGCCGGCCATATCGGCATAACGCGGGTCATGTGTCACCATACACAGCGTGGTACCCTGACGATTCAGTTCGCACAGCATATCCATCACCGCATCACCGTTTTTTGAATCGAGGTTACCGGTTGGTTCATCGACCAGCAGCAGGGCAGGCTTGCCGACTAAAGCCCGGGCGATGGCAATCCGCTGTTGCTGACCGCCCGACAGTTGATTAGGCCTGTGACCGGCGCGATGGGTCATATCCACCATTTTCAGACAAGCCTGCACCCGCGATTCAATCTCTGCTTTAGGGACGCTGGAGCGCCGGTAGCGTAGCGGCAGAGCTATGTTGTCAAAGACCGTTAATTCATCAATCAAGTTAAACGACTGGAAAATAAAACCAATTTTCTCATTACGGATATATGCCGCTTCGGACAGTGACAAGCCACTGACTTCATGGCCTGCGATCTGATAACTGCCACTGGTTGGCATGTCCAGTAGACCGAGTAGCGACAATAGAGTGGATTTACCGCAGCCAGATGGCCCGCAAATGGAGACGAAATCGCCCGGGTAAATGTCTAGATCGATGCCACGCAATGCGTGCGTTTCCATCTCGTCGGTGGCAAATACCTTGGTAATGCCGCGCATCGCGATGGTGGCTTGTTGCGAAGTGGGAGTCTGTATCATGTCAAAAATTCCTGTTGATAAGATCATAAGTACAGGCTGATGGTTATTGCGTCACTGCAATCGTTTTGGCATCAGCAAAGGTCGCCATGTCGGACACGACAAAAGTTTCACCTTCAGTCGCACCGGACTGCAACGCCAGGTATCTGCCGGCTTCGTCGCCAAACTGCAGCTGAGTGATGTGTAGTTGTTGGTTGTCCTGGTCATAGCGAAACAGCGGGCTGCTGGTATGACTTTGCACATTAACAGGCCGCTCCAGATACAACACGTCGTTCAATTCCGCGGTCAAAATCTGCGCATCGACATTCAGTTCTGGCCGGGCCGAGGCAGGCACGGCGTCGACAAAACGCAGCTCTACTTCGACAGTGCCGTCCTGTACTTGCGGCGTTATACGGCTGACTTCTGCTTTGGCGGTTTCACGCCGGGTGTTGACGACGGCTGATTGACCCAGACGCAACTGCTCGACTTTTGATTGCGACACGCGAATAAGCGCCTGTAGATCCTGGCTACTGCCGACCAATGCCAGTTCCTGTCCTGCCGTCACGCTTTGGCCCAGTTCGACCGGCAAGCGTTGTAACACCCCCTGAATACCCGCCCGGACCGTCAGTTTGGCAACCCGCTGCTCTAATCGTTGTAACAGGGCTTTGGCCTGATTCAGCTCTTCGGTTGCGATATTCAGATCTTCATTCGCCACATCTTTAAGCTGCTGCAGGCGTTTCTGTTGCAGGACGATACGCTCTGACAGCTGACGCTCCTGCAGTTCTGCACTTTGAAATTCAATTGCCGGGATCACCCCCCGCGCCGCCAAATCCCGGGTTGCAGTCAGACGCAGAGTCTGCGCATCTCTTTGAGCGGTTAATTCGGCCAAGACTGCCTCTTCGGCGAGGACTTCCCGCTGATTGGCAAGCCTTCCGCGTTTAACTGTGGCTTGCTGGCGGCTGACCGCCATCGTTGCGGTATCCAACTCCTGTTGTAACTGTGGGTCCTGTAGCTGCAGGATCACAGAGTCGGCCTGCACTTCGGCGCCCGGACGCAACAGAATATCGGCGACCGTCGCCGGGCTTTCTGCCGAGATCAGTCGTTGTTTGTTGGAACGTAGCACGCCGTAACCATCAACAGACACCTGCAGATCACCCCGTTTTACTGTACTCAGCAGTAATTGGCTGCGGCTGATTTGCTGATCAGCGACCGGCGAAGCGACGAGACGGCTGAACAGGAAAATACCAGCTAATATGGCAAAGCTGATCACGGCTTTGCCCCAGCGATAGTTTGGTTTGTTGCGTTTGATATCCATCAGTGGTCCTTGCGACAGTGCGTTCTGTTTACAGAGGGCTGTCGATATAGGTCACTGCCGTTGTGTCCAGGGAGGAACAACAGCGGCAGCGCCTGCAAACCCTCAGTATGCAGATCAGTAAACAAGATTAGTGCCAGTTTATAAATTCAATAAAATCAAATGGATATGTATTGTTGTTGTGGGTTTGGCAGGGGGGTAGTCCGAAATCGGACGCGTCATTCCGAAATCGGACGGCGGCGTAGGGGCAAATCAGGGCTTCTTGCATCAATACTGCACCAGCTGCCACATTGCGACTCAGGCGGGATTGACAGTCTCAGTAGCGGCCACTGGCGGTTGCAGAGGTAGCCGCAATCGCGCACAGGCACCTTTGATGCCGTCCGTCCGGTTGGTCAGGGTCAGTTCGCCGCCTAAAGTGCGGGCAATTTGCCGGCACAGAGACAACCCAATGCCCTGGCCTTGTGGTTTAGTAGTGTAAAAAGGTACGAACAAATCTGCGGCATTCAGCAGGCCATGGCCTTGATCAGACAGCTGAATACAGAGGTGCTGCTGTTGCTGCTCAATATTCAAATACAAAGTCCCGGCAGGGCTGCCGGCTTCGATGGCATTTTTCACCAGATTAATCAGTAGTTGCTGCAGCAAGGTCAAATCAGACCAAAAGCAGAGTGGCGTTGTTGTGTAGGTTAAACCTACATGTGGAAATAACAACTGCAGACTTTGACCTAAAGTGTCTGCTTGCACTGGTTGCAGATTGACGCTAAGCGGTTTGCTCAGCTGCGCATAGCGGCTGACAAAATCCTGCAGGTGTTGGCTGCGCTCATAAATCAGACTGAGTGCATCCTGTTCCCGGCCCGGTGTGGCTTTTTGCAGCAGATATTCCGTCAGGCTTTGCACCGGCGTCAGTGAATTGCGGATCTCGTGGCTCAGCACCCGGATCAACTGTTGCCAGGCCTGCAATTGGTTTTCCCGCAATGCCAGTTCAATATCAATAAACACCAGTAACTGATAACGTTCGCCTTGATCAACAAAACGGCTATGGCGGATTTGCCATTGCTGACGGCGTTCCGCTTCGGTGAATTGCCATTGCGGCACTGCTTCTAATCCCAGACTGCCGGCACTGCTGTGTTTCAGACTTTGCCAGGGCTGACCAAACAGCTGTTGGAACTGGTCGTTGGCGTAGCTGAGCTGTAACTTGTGATTCAACACCAAAATCGGCGTGTTCAGCTGGTCAATCAGGCGATACAACAAAAACTGCTGCTCATCAAAAAAGCTTTTTCGTTGTTGTAGCTGGTTGGCCAGTTGTTGTAACTGCTGTTGAAACTCTGCGACCACACCGCGCTGATATGCTGGTTTCGCCTGCAGGCTGTAGTCCTGCAATTGCAGTGCATCCAGCTGCACACTGGCGCGACGAAATGCGGATAACAGTTGCCGGCGATTTTGTAACACCAACCGGGAACCTAACCAGCTCAGCACAAGAGCTGTCAGCCAAACCCACCACAGCGGCCACAGCCAGCTGATACTGCCGGCCAAAAGCCACAATAACAGCAGCGTTACACTACTTTGAAGGGTTGTTTGTCGCTCCAGGCTTTGATTAAACCAGGCCATACTTCTCCAGCCGGCGGTATAAAGATGATTTGGTAATGCCTAACTGGTCAGCTGCTTTTTGTTTATTAGCCGGATGTTGCGCCAGAGCGCGTTTAATCAGTTGCAGTTCGGCCTGCTCCAGAGTCAGGGCTGGCAAGTCGTAATTTTGCGACTCTGCGGTCAGTACCTTTTGCTGTAATGTAAGCGGCAAATGTAAATCGGTCTGTTCGATTTGACTGTGCTGACATAACAACACTGCCCGTTCCAGCAGATGACTCAGTTCGCGCAGATTACCGGGCCATGGATACAACATCAGTTGCTGTTGTGCTGAGACGGACAACCGCAGTCCGGTTTTGTGGTAGCGCAAACCGTGCTTATATAAGAAGTGTTCTGCTAACGGCAGAATGTCTTCTGGTCTCTCCCGTAACGGCGGGATGCGGAATTCCAGTGTATTCAGGCGATAGTACAGATCCTGGCGGAATAAACCTTGTTGGATGAGAGCAGAAAAATCGGCATTGGTGGCCGAGATTAACCGGACGTTGCTTTGTTGGGTCTGACTGGAGCCCAGAACTTCATATTCGCCGGTTTCCAGCACACGCAGCAATTTGGTTTGTTGTGCCAGCGGCAGGCAGGCGATTTCATCCAAAAACAAACTGCCGCCGGCGGCGAGAGTAAAGCGGCCAACCCGGGATTCTTTTGCATCGGTAAAAGCGCCTTTTTTATGGCCGAATAATTCGCTTTCAAACAAAGGTTCCGGGATAGCGGCCATATTGACGGAAATAAGTGGTGCCTGCTGGCGGCCCGAATGTTGGTGCAGCCAATGCGCCAGCTGGCTTTTGCCGGTGCCATTTTCACCGGTCAATAAAACGGTTGCATCGGTATTTGCGACTGTTTTTAACTGTTGCATCAACAGGCGCATGGCAGGGCTTCGCCAGTTTAATTCTGCTGCCGGTTCGGCTTGTTGTGTTTCAAGCTGGCGGACTAAAGCCCGGTTTTCGGCTTTTAAGCGGTTGAGTTGTAATTGCTGCTGCAGGATCTGCAACAGACGCTGGTTTTGCCAGGGTTTCTCCAGAAAATCGCTGGCACCAGCCTGCATGGCCTGTACTACTAATTGTGTATTGGACCAGGCGGTCATCGCGACGACCGCGATCTCGGCATAATGCTGTTGCAGGTGGCGCAGGAAACGCAGGCCTTCTTCACCTGAAGTAGTGTCGAGCTGAAAGTTCATATCCAACAGGATGAGATCAGGCTGTAGCGCGGGTAATGCATCGCGTGCTTGCACCGGGTTCTCCAGTTCACTGACACGGTAGCCTTGATCTTCCAGCACAAAACGGACTGCCATCCGCAGTTCCCGATTATCGTCAATCACTACTATATGTTGCTGCGTGTGCTCAGAAGGTGACGGACTCATTGATGGGCTCCTGCGATCAATCTGTACTATTCCCGGCAAAGGGCTGTATCTCAAACCAAAGCGGGCATAAAAGCAATGGATGTAAACCCGGAGCCCGGGGTTTAGCAAGTTTGATGCCGTAGGGCGATCGGCAAATAGATCCGGCAGGATCCTATTTAATAGCCAATTATTGCTGGTTATTTCGGCAAGAAAAGCGGGTTTGTTGAAAAAATAGCCGAACGATCATCATTCTGTAAAAAAGATCTTGTGATCGTTTTTGATCTCTCTATAATGCGCTCCATCGACAGCGACGACGGATTCGAAAATGAAAAAGTCAAACGCTAAAGATTCTGAAAGTGGTTGATTAACAACGACTTTCGCCGTTAAGTAAAACGGCAGCTCTTTAACAATTAGCAATCAATCATCTGTGTGGGCACTCGTTGGAGATGATTC
>CAMLNG010000039.1 GCA_946481195.1 uncultured Chromatiaceae bacterium | reverse complement strand
GATCTTGTGCATACCCAGAATGGCTGACTGCGGCGGGTTGATGATTGGCGTAGACATCAGAGAACCAAACACACCACCGTTGGTGATGGTGAAGTTACCGCCAGTCAGGTCGTCAATTGACAACTTACCGTCACGGCCTTTCAGTGCCAGGTCTTTGATGGCTTTTTCAATTTCTGCCAGGTTCATCTTGTCACAGTCACGCAGTACTGGCGTTACCAGACCACGCGGCGTTGACACAGCGATACTGACGTCGAAATAGTTGTGATAAACGATGTCATCGCCGTCAATACAAGCGTTCACTTCAGGGAAACGCTTCAGCGCTTCAGTCACAGCTTTGACGTAGAACGACATGAAACCTAAACGGATACCGTGTTTCTTCTCAAACACGTCAGCATATTGCTTACGCAGGTCCATGATTGGCTTCATGTTGACTTCGTTGAAAGTCGTCAGCATGGCAGTAGAATTTTTCGCTTCCAACAGACGGTTCGCGATGGTTTTACGCAGACGTGTCATAGGTACGCGTTTCTGTGAACGGTCACCTGAAACCACTGGCGCAGCAGCAACTGGTGCAGCAGCGGCTTTGGCCGGAGCCGCAGGAGCGCCTGACAGGAATTTCTCTACGTCCTCTTTGGTGACGCGGCCATTTTTACCAGAACCCTGGATTTTGGCTGCATCTAAGCCTTTTTCTGCGATCAGGCGGCGCACTGACGGAGTCAGTACATCGTCGCCAGCATCAGCAGCGGCTGGTGCAGCAGCTGGCGCGGCGGCGGCTGCTGGGGCTGATGCGGCAGTAGCGCCAGCATTCAGGTGACCAATGACCTGCTCAGCCAGTACAGTTGCACCTTCAGCATGCACAATTTCGCCCATCACGCCGTCAGCTTGCGCTACGACTTCTAACACCACTTTGTCAGTTTCGATATCGACCAATACCTGATCACGGCTGACGGCTTCACCTGTTTTTACATGCCAGGTGGCGATTGTTGCATCTGCAACTGATTCTGGAAGTACCGGGACTTTAATTTCCACTTTGTCACCTTTTTACAGATTGGTTTATGTCTGTCTTATCTTGGAAAACCAAAGTCAGTGCAGAAACCTGCACTGACCCGAAAAAAACTGACCCGCAACCGAAGCTGCGGGTGTTGTATTTATGCCAGCGTTAACGCAGCGTTGACCAAAGCCTGTTGCTGCTTGTTGTGCACTGACAAGTAGCCAACTGCCGGCGACGATGACGCCTCACGACCGGCATAAGTCAGCTTGGCACCGGCTGGAATTGCGGCCCAGAAATTATGTTGACTGCAATACCAGGCGCCCTGATTCTGCGGTTCTTCCTGACACCAGACAAAATCTTTGACGTGTTGATACTGCGCAAGTACTGCGGCCATTTCGTCCTGCGGGAACGGATACAGCTGTTCAACCCGGACAATGGCAATAGATTTGATGTCGCGTTTACGGCGCTCTTCCAGCAGGTCGTAATAAACCTTACCGCTACAGAATACAACACGGCTGACTTCGGCCGGGTTCAGTGCATCGACTTCGCCAATCACGTTCTGGAATTGGCCAGCAGCCAGCTCTTCCAGTGTTGAGGTAGCCAGTGGATGACGCAGCAGCGATTTTGGCGACATCACGATCAGCGGACGACGCATCGGACGTACCATCTGACGGCGGATCATTGCGTACACCTGCGCCGGCGTGGTTGGTACCACGACCTGCATATTGTGATCAGCACACAATTGCAGGAAACGCTCCAGACGGGCTGAAGAGTGTTCCGGGCCCTGGCCTTCATAACCGTGTGGTAATAACAGCGTCAGACCACAGAGACGGCCCCACTTCTGCTCACCAGAACTTAGGAACTGGTCAATGACAACCTGAGCGCCGTTGGCGAAGTCACCAAACTGGCCTTCCCAAATCACTAAAGCGCGAGGCTCAGTGGTGGCATAACCATATTCAAATGCCAGTACAGCTTCTTCTGACAACGCAGAGTCATAGACCTGGAATGGGCCCTGATTTGCACTCATGTTTTCCAGCGGTGTATAGGTAGAAGCGTCGTTTTGGTTATGTAATACCGCATGACGGTGGAAGAAAGTGCCGCGGCCAGAATCCTGACCGACGATACGGATACGGGAACCGTTGCCAACGATCGAGGCATACGCCAGAATTTCAGCAAAACCCCAGTCGATTTTCTTCTCGCCTTTGAGCATCAGGGCGCGGTCTTCATAAACCTTACCGACCTGACGTTGCAATGCGTGTTCTGCCGGCACTTTGATGGCTTGTTCGCCCAAAGCGACCAAATCAGCAACCGGCATTGAAGCATCATAAGCTGTGGTCCAGTCGTGACCAATGTACGGCGTCCAGTCAACGGCAACTTCAGTCATCTGGCGCCATTCTTCGACCACACATTCGCCTTTATCCAGCGCATTGCGGTAACCGTCGATCAACGCCTGAACTTCTTCAGCACTGAACTGACCGGCTTTGATCAGTTTGTCAGCATACAACTCGCGCGGGGTTGGGTGCTTTTTGATTTTCTGGTACATCAGCGGCTGCGTTGCATTTGGCTCGTCCGCTTCGTTGTGACCGTTACGACGGTAACACACCAGATCAATGACTACATCGCGTTTAAAGGTATTGCGGTAATCCACTGCCAGCTGAGCAACAAATACCACAGCTTCCGGGTCATCACCATTGACGTGGAAAATCGGTGCCTGCACCATTTTCGCGATGTCGGTACAATATTCAGTAGAACGGGTGTCTTCAGGGTTCGACGTGGTAAAACCAACCTGGTTGTTGATCACCAGACGGATAGAACCACCGACTTTAAAGGCGCGGGTTTGCGAAATATTAAAGGTTTCAGCCACTACACCCTGACCGGCGAATGCAGAGTCACCGTGGATGGTAATTGGCAATGCCAGCGAACCGTCGGTGCAACCACGACGATCCAGACGGGCACGCACTGAGCCCATCACCACCGGATTAACAATTTCCAGATGCGACGGGTTAAAAGCTAATGCTAAGTGGACGTTACCACCATTAGTGGCAAAATCAGACGAGAAACCCATGTGGTATTTCACGTCACCGGCACCGACCACTTCATATTTACCGGCAAATTCGTCAAACAGCTTGCTTGGGTTTTTACCTAAGACGTTCACCAGCGTATTCAGGCGACCGCGGTGCGCCATACCAATGACACAGTCTTTGGCGCCTTGCTCACCAGCGCGATGGATCATTGCTTTGAGCATTGGCACCATGGCGTCGCCACCTTCCAGACCAAAACGTTTGGCTCCCGGGAACTTGGCGGATAAATAACGCTCAAGGCCATCTGCCGCGACCAGACCTTTTAGAATCTGGGCTTTGGTGGCTTTATCATAATTCGGGGTAGAACGCACTGCTTCCAGGCGTTGCTGGATCCAGCGTTTTTCATCAGTAGATACAATGTGCATATACTCAGCACCGATAGAGCCACAATAAGTAGTCTCCAGCGCCTGCACTAAATCACCGAGTTTCATTTTGTCGCTGCCGGCGACAAAAGAGCCGACATTAAACTCAGTATCAAAATCTGCCTGACTTAAGTCATGGAAGGATAATTCGAGATCACGAACCCGTGGTCTTTTCCACAGGTCAAGCGGGTCAAGTTTGGCATGCTGATGGCCGCGGAAGCGATACGCATTGATCAGTTGCAGAACTTTGACCTGGCGACTGTCACCACTGCCCTGAACTGCGACCACTTCACGATGTTTGTTCTTGGCGAGTTCGGCGAACTGTTGACGGATATCCGAGTGACGGGATTCCAGTTCAACCCCTTCTACCCGGGGTAACTTCGCGAAAAACTCACGCCATTCGTCACCAACACTGGTCGGTTCAGCTAAGTAGGATTCATAGAGCTCATCAACGTAGGCCATGTTGCCACCGCCAAGATGAGAAGACTCTAACCACGCCTTCATTACACCTTCGTGCATTTACGTTCCCTTATCTCGAAGCACCTGGAAAAAGTAGCAAAAAAATAATCAGGTTACAGGCTTTATGACTATTTTTTCCTGGGCACAGCCAGTCGCCAAAGCGGGCTGTATTTTATACTCACAGAAACAGCCCGCAAGCGGGCTGTTGGTATATTTTCTGCTTTTCAGCCAAGTTTGCTGAAAAATCCGTCAAATACCGGATAACAGACGGGCGCTTACAGCGCCCGGTTTAACAGCATAGACTTGATCTGACCGATTGCTTTGGTCGGATTCAGGCCTTTTGGACATACGTTGACACAGTTCATGATACCGTGGCAGCGGAAAACGCTGAATGCATCGTCCAGATCGTTCAGACGTTGCTCAGTCGCCGTATCACGGCTATCCGCCAGGAAACGGTAGGCGTGCAACAGACCCGCCGGGCCAATGAACTTGTCCGGGTTCCACCAGAACGACGGGCAAGACGTTGAACAACAGGCGCACAGAATACACTCGTACAGACCATCCAGCTTTTCCCGTTGTTCCGGCGTCTGCAGGTACTCACCTGCTGGCGGCAGATCATCGTTGATCAGGTATGGCTTCACTTTTTCGTACTGGGTGTAGAACTGTGACATGTCAACGACTAAGTCACGAACCACTGGCAAACCCGGTAATGGACGAATGACCAGCTTGCCACCTTTACCACTGCCTAAGGCTGACAAAGGTGTGATACAAGCCAGACCGTTTTTACCATTCATATTCAGACCGTCTGAACCACAGACACCTTCACGGCAGCTGCGACGGAACGATAAGGTTGGGTCTTGCTCTTTTAATTTCAACAGCGCGTCTAACACCATCATGTCGCGGCCTTCCGGATTGTCCAGAACATAGTCCTGCATCCGTGGCGCTGTATCGACGTCCGGGTTATAGCGGTAGATAGAGAATACTAACTTGTTCATTCTGTATCCCTCTTAGTAAGTACGGGCTTTAGGAGGGAAAGCCGGACGGAATTTGGTTTCCATATTCACTTTCCGCTTAAACATAGACTCAGTCTCCGGCGAGTAGACGCTGTGGCATAACCAGTTTTCGTCGTCACGGTCCGGGAAGTCAAAGCGTGCGTGTGCACCACGGCTCTCGGTTCTGTAGTTAGCAGCAACTGCAGTCGAGAATGCGGTTTCCATCAGGTTGTCCAGTTCCAGACATTCGATACGCTGGGTGTTGAACTCAGCACTCTTGTCATCCAGACGGGCATACTTCAGACGCTCACGGATCACTTTTAACTGTTCTAAGCCTTCAGCCATCGCCGCACCTTCACGGAATACCGAGAAGTTCAGCTGCATGCATTGCTGCAGATCTTTTTTGATTTGCACCGGGTCTTCACCCTGGCCTGGTTTCGAGCTTTCCCAGCGGTTAAAACGGGACAGCGATGCTTCCAGATCAGAATCTGACGCCTGGCGATATTCAGCCGTTGCCGCCAGAGCTTCGCCCAGGTGCAGGCCGGTTGCGCGGCCAAATACGACTAAGTCTAACAATGAGTTACCGCCTAAGCGGTTCGCGCCGTGTACCGATACACAAGCGATTTCACCACAGGCGAATAAGCCTGGGATCACTTCTTCACGACCATCAGCTGTCGGGCGTAGCGCCTGACCATGGACGTTGGTTGGTACACCACCCATCATATAGTGACAGGTCGGGATCACCGGAATTGGTTCTTTCACCGGATCAACGTGAGCGAATGTGCGTGACAGCTCACAGATACCTGGTAAGCGGCTTTCCAGCACTTCTTCACCGAGGTGATCCAGCTTCAACTTGATGTGCGGGCCCCATGGGCCATCACAGCCGCGGCCTTCACGAATTTCCGTCATCATTGAACGGGCAACCACGTCACGGCCGGCTAAGTCTTTGGCGTTTGGCGCATAACGTTCCATGAAACGTTCGCCATCTTTGTTCAGCAGGTAACCGCCTTCACCGCGACAGCCTTCTGTCACCAGTACACCGGCACCCGCGATACCGGTTGGGTGGAACTGCCACATTTCCATATCTTGCATCGGTACACCGGCACGCAGCGCCATACCAACACCGTCACCGGTATTGATGTGCGCATTGGTGGTAGAAGCGAAAATACGGCCGGCGCCACCAGTGGCTAAAACCACAGCGCGCGATTTGAAGTACACCACTTCGCCGCTTTCGATATCGATAGCAGTACAACCAACGACAGCACCATCCTGGTTTTTCACCAGATCCAGCGCATACCACTCAGAAAATACCTGAGTTTTATTTTTGACGTTTTGCTGATACAGCAGGTGCAATAAAGCGTGACCGGTACGGTCCGCTGCAGCTGCAGTACGGGCGGCCTGTTCGCCACCGAAATTTTTCGACTGACCACCAAACGGACGCTGATACACACGACCATTCTCAAAACGTGAGAATGGTAAACCCATGTTTTCCAGCTCAGTAATGGCTTCCGGGCCAGTTTTACACATATATTCAATCGCGTCCTGGTCACCGATATAGTCGGAGCCTTTGACGGTATCAAACATGTGCCATTCCCAGTTGTCCGGGTGTGAGTTACCAAGCGCTACTGTGATACCGCCCTGGGCAGACACAGTGTGTGAACGGGTTGGGAACACTTTTGATAACAAAGCACAAGTCAGGCCTGATTCAGTGATTTGCAGAGCGGCGCGCATACCTGCACCACCAGCGCCGATCACCACGGCATCAAATTCGCGAACTGGAATATTCAATTAAGCACCCCACAGAACAAACAGGCCAACAGCCACATAACCAAATGCCAGCGTGTACAGGAAGAATTGCAGAATGGCACGAGTGCGGGCGCATTTGACATAATCAGTCAGCACCTGCCACAGACCAATTTTGGTGTGAACAGCGATACAAACCAGCGCCAATAAGGTAAAGGCCTTCACTAACAGATTGGAAAATAATGCTTTCCAGACATCGTAAGTCACTTCAGGCGTGCAGAGGAAAAAGCCAAGAATGAAAAACGTGTATAACGTCAGGATAATCGCTGTTGCGCGCAGAGACACATAATCCTGCACACCGTCGCGTTTTAAAGATGCTTGATTCAGAACCATAACCAGACTCCAGCTAATACAGCAACAACCAGCCACAGACCGATAGCGGCTT
Organism: uncultured Chromatiaceae bacterium; assembly: GCA_946481195.1. Next base: position 7,078 of record CAMLNG010000039.1, on the reverse strand, counting down.
TGGCACTGGCGTTACCAGACTCTAATTCTTCCCAGTGGCCCATATCCATGATCAGGTGACGGATACCGCCAATGATATGGTAAGACAACACTGTCAGGGTGCCCCAGGCAATGAACTTAGCGATGAATGAAGTCATCACGTCTTTCACAGTGGCAAAACCTTCTGGTGAAGATAAAGAAACGGCCCAGGCCCAAATCACAAACACCAGTGCGAAGAACATGGCAACGCCAGTGACACGATGCAGGATGGAGGCTTTTGCCGTAGGAGGCATGGATATAGTGGTTAGATCGAGATTTACAGGTCTTTGCTTTTTCACAGTTTCTTGCCCATGAACGCCCTTTGCGGGCTTTGTTGTCATTATCGTTGCTGCATAAACAGTCAACACCCAACGGATATACAGGCCTTAGCACAAAGTGGTTCAGCCCTTTTATTTTCTATCTATCGGTGAACTGATTTCGAACCCGCGACAGTATATATTTCACAACCCCGGATTACAATTTATGTTTAATTTCGTTGGATAATTTCTGCGGCCACTACATTAGCGGTTCGCACAATGAACACAATACGACTAGAGTCGAATACTTATTAATCAGCAGCGCATTAAAATTGACTTTGGTGCCCTGATTACGGGTAGAATAAGAATTCGCAGCAGATTTAAATCAATAACAACACAGGAGAAATCCAATGGCCGATAAAAAAGCTGTCGTGCACATCGAAGGTCTGGCGCCGTTTGAGTTGCCTATCTACGCCGGCACTGCGGGAACTGATGTGATCGACGTGCGTGCTTTGGGTCAACAAGGTTATTTCACATTTGACCCCGGTTTTATGTCGACAGGCTCTTGTGAATCAAAAATCACTTATATCGACGGCGACAATGGCGTATTGCTGCACCGCGGCTACCCGATTGAGCAACTGGCCGTTGAATCTGACTACTTAGAAACCTGTTACCTGCTGCTCGAAGGTGAATTGCCTTCAGCAGAACAGTACAAACATTTCCGCCATGTCATCACCCGTCACACCATGGTGCATGAAAAACTGGCGTCGTTCTTCCAGGGTTTCCGTGTTGATGCCCACCCAATGGCAATGCTGTGTGGTGTGGTTGGCGCTATGTCGTCTTTCTATCACTCAGATCTGAACGTCAACGACCCGGAGCAGCGTAAACGCTCTGCGCACCGCCTGATCGCCAAGCTGCCAACCATCGCAGCAATGGCTTACAAATACACCATCGGCCAGCCATTCGTATACCCACGCAACGAACTGAGCTATGCCGAAAACTTCCTGCACATGATGTTCTCTGTGCCAGCCGAAGAATACAAAGTCAGCCCAATTGTCGCCAAAGCCATGGACCGCATTTTTATGCTGCACGCGGACCATGAACAAAACGCTTCGACTTCAACAGTACGTCTGGCCGGCTCTTCTGGTGCCAACCCTTATGCCTGTATTGCGGCCGGTATCGCTTCATTATGGGGCCCGGCACACGGTGGCGCGAACGAAGCTTGCCTGGTCATGCTGCAGGAAATCGGTTCGGTTGAACGTATTCCTGAATTCGTCGCCCGCGCCAAAGACAAAAACGACTCTTTCCGCCTGATGGGCTTTGGTCACCGCGTCTATAAAAACTTTGACCCACGCGCCAAAGTAATGCGTGAAACCTGCCATGAAGTGTTAAAAGAGCTGAATATCAAAGACCCACTGCTGGATGTGGCGATGGAACTGGAACGTATCGCGCTGTCAGACCCGTACTTCATCGAGAAGAAACTGTACCCGAACGTCGATTTCTACTCAGGCATTATCCTGAAAGCCATCGGCATTCCAACCAGCATGTTCACAGTGATTTTCGCCATGTCACGCACAGTTGGCTGGATCTCACACTGGGACGAAATGCTGTCCGACAAAGGCCACAAAATCGGCCGTCCGCGTCAGCTGTACACTGGCTACACCCAACGTGACTATGTGAAAAAAGCCCTGCGCTCTTAATACAGCCGAGCTTGTTCACTGCAAAAGAGCGCCAACCGGCGCTTTTTTTATTGCGTGAATTGATGCTCTTGATAAAACAGGGCAAAATCCCGCGCCAGCGCTGATACTGGCGCTATGGTTCAGACTATATGGTGCTTCGGATGTTAACTGCTGCTGATTTTCGCGCCCAATTCCCGTTTTTTGCCGCGCATCCGGATTGGATTTATCTGGACAATGCCGCCACCACGCATAAGCCGCAGCCGGTGATCGCCCGGGAACTGGCGTTTTATCAGCAGGAAAACAGCAACGTGCACCGTGCGGCGCACGGGCTGGCGCAGCAGGCCACCAGTGCTTTTGAGCAAGCGCGCACCACAGTGCATCAATTCCTCAACCCAGCTACAGACAGCCAGCTGATTTGGACCTCCGGTACTACAGCGGGCCTCAATCAACTGGCTTTTGGCCTGATGGGCACTGTGCTGCAGCCTGGCGATCGCATCCTGCTCAGCGCGCTGGAACATCACGCCAATATAGTGCCCTGGCAATTTCACTGTGAGCGTTTTGGCGTGTTTATCGACGTCGTACCGCTTGATGCAGAGCACCGGCTTGATCTTGCGGTTTTTCATCAGCTGCTGGCGAAAAAGCCAAAAGTGGTCAGTCTCAGCCATGTCAGTAATGGCCTTGGCCATATTCAGCCGATTCAACCCATGGTGGCAGCGGCAAAAGCCGCCGGCGCCTTGACCATTGTCGACGGCGCTCAGGGCGTTAGTATGGGCCCTGTTGATCTGGCAGCAGTCGACTGCGACTTTTACCTGTTTTCTGGCCACAAACTCTATGGCCCAACCGGTATTGGCGCTTTATATGGCAAAACGGCCGCGCTCGAACTGCTGCGCCCGCTGCTATACGGCGGTGAAATGATTAAAAAAGTCAGATTCAGCGGCACAGAACTGAATGACCTGCCATATCGCTTAGAAGCCGGCACGCCAAATATCGCCGGTGCTTTAGGCCTTGCGGCCGCTGTGGAGTTTTTACAGCGTTTTGATTTAAAAACCCTGCAACAGCACAAACAGCAACTGCTCCAACGTTTATATCTCGGCTGCCGGCAAATTCCCGGCCTTCAGTTGTTGTCCGGCCTTGAGAACAACGCCGGCATTGTCAGTCTGATTCTGCCTGGCGAACATCCGGCCGACCTTGCCACTTTGCTCGACCAGCAAAAAATCGCGGTACGCGCCGGTACGCACTGTGCCATGCCACTGTTTGCCGCGCTGCAGCAAACCGGCGCGGTGCGTCTGTCGATCGCACCATATAACACTGAAACTGAGATCGACTTGGCGCTCGCAGCGCTCAGCCAAGCCGTGGAACTCTTCTGATGCAGACGCAAATTGAATTTATCCAAAGTCAGGCCGGCGTCTATGCCGAGATTTGCCAAAGCCGTGACTGGCAACAGAAATATCGCTTGTTGATGCAGCTCGGCAAAGCACTGCCGCCACTGCCGGACGCGCTACATCGCGATGAATTGCTGGTTGCTGGCTGTGAATCCGCCGCCTGGCTGTGTCATCAGCAGCAAGACGGCCGGCATTATTGGGGCTTTGACAGCGAGGCGCGGATCATCAAAGGTGTGATAGCAACGCTATTGGGTCAACTGAATGGATTATCGCAGCAGCAATTACAGGCTGTTGATTTTGACCATCTCTACCAGCAACTGGGCCTGGCACAGGGCTTGTCACCATCGCGTAACAATGGTGTCGCGGCCGTCATCAGACGGCTGCAACAAGTATTATGAGCCGGCAGCCGGCTGCGTGTCGGCTTGTTGCTGCGTCTTCTGTGCCAGATCGGCCAATTTTTTCAGCACCCGGCCAGCGGCGACAAATGCAAAAGTGCCGGTGACCACAGTCACAGCGCCAAAACCACCACTACAATCCAGCCGCATCGCGCCATCACTGGCCTGTTTCGCCTGGCACACAGTGCCATCAGGCTTGGGATAACGCAGTTGTTCCATCGAATATACCGCATCAATGCCAAATTTACGTTTGGGCGTGCGGCTGTAGTTATAGTCGCGACGCAAGTTACTGCGCACTTTAGCCAGTAACGGGTCGTTGATGGTCTGACTTAAATCAGTCAGTTGCACCTGTGTCGGGTCCAGCTGGCCACCGGCGCCGCCAATGGTCACCAACGGAATTTTATTGCGTTTACAGTGCGCGATAAGACTAGTTTTGGCTTTAATCGAATCAATACAATCAACCACATAACTAAATTCAGGCCGCATCAGTTCAAATAAATTATCTGAGCCGACAAAGTCTTCAATCTGGTGCACCACACAATCCGGGTTAATGTCACGAATACGTGCCGCCATCACCGTCACTTTGTCCTGACCGACGGTACTTTTTAACGCATGAATTTGCCGGTTGGTATTACTGATACAGACATCATCCAAATCAATCAGCGTCAAAGTACCAATGCCGGAACGGGCCAGCGCTTCGGCGACCCAGCTGCCGACACCGCCAATACCAACCACACAAACATGGGCGTTGGCAAAGGCCTGTAGTGCCGTAGTTCCGTACAACCGGCCAATACCGGCAAATCTTAATTGATAATCAGACATCGTAAATCTCTTCAGCGCCCGGCTTGACAACAAAAGCAGTCTGGTCTTGTTGCGCCGGTGCTTGCGGTTTTAACTGCGGAAATGCCAGAGTCCAGGGGCTAACCCAGTCATTAGCTATTTTTTCTGATAGCGCCGGCGCGGTAAAAAAATCTCCCTGGGTCGGCGGACACACAAATTGATAAGTCTCGCCCAACCAGTCAAAACGCAGCGCATAAGCATGCAAATACACCCGATCTGCCGGTGCGCCCTGATACAGCGTATCACCCGCTATGGCTGCACCCTGAGACTTTAGCGCGACGCGCAGCTGGTGGGTTTTGCCACTGTAAGGCTTAAGTAAAAACGCCCTGGCGCCGGCAGGCAAACCGGTGTCAGGCCCGTCAAAACCAGCGGACAGGAAATAGGTCAACGCCGGATCTGCGGTCGTACTGCAAAGTTTGTAAGCGCCGCGCCTTGCCGGTTGCATATCGCCTTTAACCCAGCCCTGTTTTTGCTTAGGTCTAGCAAGCGACAGCGCCAGGTAATATTTGTCGATTAAACGCTCGCTGAACATCCGGGTAAAACGCGCGGCGGCCGCTGCAGAAGTCGCGAGCAGCAACAAGCCTGAAGTGACTTTATCCAGCCGGTGTACAGCATAGAGTTTTTGCCCCAGCGCCTGTTCCACCGCAACAACCAGGCCCGGGCCGTCTTCAGAGTGAAAACTGATACCAGCGGCCTTATCAACCAGCACAAAATCGGCATGGCGAAACAGCAGATGAAAACCTGGCGCAGCGGCGATGGTCATGCTTAAGCGCCTGCTGCAAGCGCCACAGCGCGGGCTTTTTCCAAATCAGCCGGCGTATCCACGCCAAGCGCCGGCACTTCCAGCGCCGTAGCCACATGAATGGCTTCGCCTTGCCAAAGCACACGCAGCTGCTCAAGGCATTCAATCTGTTCCAGCTCTGACACAGGCCAGCGCACATAATCCTGAATAAATCCGGCACGATAGGCATAAATGCCAATATGACGGCGATAGATGCGGCTGAAATCCGCGGTAAAAGCGCCATCGCGATCATATGGCACCGTAGCGCGACTGAAATACAGCGCGTAACCGTCTTTGTCGCAGACCACTTTCACCACATTGGGATTGCCCACATCGTCCTGATGCAGCAGCGGTACCGCTAAAGTTGCCATCCGGGCCTTTTGCTGAGAGGCGAGATTTTGCGCAACCTGAGCAATAATAGCCGGCGGAATAAAAGGCTCATCACCCTGCACATTGACCACCACCTGTTCCGCTGTCAGCGCCAACAGCTGCACGACTTCGGCCAGCCGTTCTGTACCTGAATTGTGCTGTGGCGACGTCATTACCACTTCAGCACCAAAGGCCTTGGCTACCGCTTCAACCCTTGCATCATCAGTGGCAATCACCACCCGGCTGGCACCACTTAAGCAGGCCTGGGCCCAGACGCGCTCAATCATGGTTTTACCGGCGATATCCGCCAGCGGTTTACCGGGCAGGCGGCTACTGGCGTAGCGCGCCGGGATCACCACTACGAACGCCATTGTTCGGCCTCGTCAGCGCTCAGTTCCGTCGATTCGGTCGCCAGCAGTACCGGAATATCCTGTTTTATCGGATATGACAGGCGGTCAAAAGTACAAATCAGCCGCTGTTGCTCTTTATCCAGTTTCAGCCGGCCTTTACACAACGGACAGGCAATGATGTCCAGTAACGCGATATTAAATGCCATTAAATCTCCCCAAGGCAGCCAGTTGCTGCCGGATTAATGCGTCTTGCGCAGACGTTCCAGAATATAAGTTTCCACTGCAGCTGGCAGCACAGCTTCGACCGGCAAATAAAACCAGCCCGGTTTGGCAAAAGCCCGACACTTAACTGCATCTTTTTCGGTCATCAGCAGCGGTGTTGGAATGGACGCTAAATCTGCCGGCGTAAAAGGATGATGGTCGGCAAACCAATGCTGACCTGCCAGCTTAAAGCCTGCTTTTTGCACTGTCGCGGCAAATCGCTGTGGATTGCCGATCCCACTGACCAGCTGCAACGTGGTGGTGCTATCGAGAGCGACCTCAGCATGTTGCAGCGGCTGTGGCACACCTGGTTGCAAATAAAAATTGCCACTGATCTGGCCAGACAATGGCGCGTCCTGCCCACCGTTACTGAGCACCACATCGGCCTTTGCCAAGCGCCAGGCGCCCTCTCGTAATGGCCCGGCCGGCAACAACAAGCCATTGCCAAGGCCACGACTGGCGTCAATCAGGATGATTTCCAAATCACGCGCCAGCCTATAATGCTGCAGGCCATCGTCGCAGATGACGATATTGCAATCCGTCGTGGCCAACAAAAATTCACCCCCTTTGACCCGGTCCGGAAAAATCACCACCGGACAACCAGAGCGCTGCGCCAGTAACACCGGCTCGTCACCACACTCGGTCGGGCTGTCGTCAGGCTTTACCAGGCGTGGCGTCTTCAGTTTCACACCATAACCGCGGCTGATAATGCCAGGCCGCCAGCCATTTGCCTGTAAAATCTCGCAC
>CAMLNG010000038.1 GCA_946481195.1 uncultured Chromatiaceae bacterium | reverse complement strand
GCTTCACCCCGTCGGCATGGCGCGCATTATAGGCCGTCACGAAACTTACGCAAGCGTTCTAGACCGAAAAACACGGCAAAACGAATCGTTCGCTGATATTTCAAACGATTCGTCTATTCTTCATCCGAATTTATCATCGGTACTGATATAACACCTATTTAGATAGGGACGATTAACCGATTATCGGCCTTATCGCCCTGGCCAATCATTTCATCATACGCCGACGAGTGGACTAAAAACGCTTCCTTTATAGTGGCAGGTGCCAGTTGCTGCTTAATCTGACTCACACTATAAAACGGCCGGGGCCTATTGTTCTCGCCTACGATGTATCCATTACGTCCATCAAATTCGACCTCAGCCAGGTACAGGCCCATTTCAAACGAATGAACCGTCAGCTTATCAATCACCACGTCCTGAAAGTTTAAGTGTTCTAACCGATGCGCCATACAGACCTCCTGTTACTCACAGTAGTCTGTACGGCGTTGCTCTTTATATAGATCTGTTAATTCCGGCAGTTTTCTAGAAATCGTATTTAGCGGAGAACTGGATCCGGTTCAGGTCACCATCTAAATCGGATTCAAGCACCCGAGTCGCATGCCGGACTTCAACCCCAACCGAGACTTTACTGGCCAGCTGATAAATCAGGTTCGCGCTATAGCTTTCAGTGCTTTCAGTTTGAGCCACACCAGTCAGGTCTGTTGGGTTATCGATTTGCTGAGCAGAATAGAAAAAGCTGGAGCGCAACTTGTCATTCCACGAATGCTTATAAGCTAAGGTGTAACCAATACTACTGATAGCTTCTAACGCCCCGGCTTTGGTCAGCACAGCATCGTTGCCAGTATTCAGGCTCAGGTAGCGCCCAAGTCCGTCGCCGTAAGTCACGGCAAAGCGGATATCATCGGTTTTCGAGACGTTAATTTTGCCGCTGAACGACAGGCCATAGCCCTGTACTGAATCGTCAACCAGCCCTTGTTGCATCGACAACTGGCGGCTTAATGCTGACACCGTCAAGCCACCCCACTCAGCCGTGTGATTGTAACGCACAACCAGATCCGGCATCGAATTGTCGTCCGTTACTATGCGAGTGCCACCGCCATTTGGTGTGACAGTCGTTTCCGGGTTTTCTACTGCGAACTGCCAGCCTCCCATGGTGTAACGCACCTGCGCCTGCCGCACAAACACGGTACCGTCTGTGGTGCCAACAAAGTCCAGACTGTCGGGAAGCGCGTTCGTGTCCATAAAGGTGGTCCAGGTCTGTCCGAATAACCAACCGTCGTAGCTGATAAAGGCATGGCGGATCTCCGGGGCATAGCCATTACTGACGCGCTGGTCACCGGTGCCAGTGGTTGCCATCATGTCGAATTCAAAACGGCCGGTCACCTTTTTGCCGTTTTCCAGCAGCGTGTCACTGCTGATAAAAAATCGCGACTGGCGGGCATGCATGTCCCAGGTTGCAGATTCACCGGTACCACCGACAGGGGTCAGGCTCGGGACATAGAAGTCCCGACCAATGCCTGTGGCGATCTGGCCGTCGGATGTATCGGTGAGCATGGCATCGAGTTTCACGTAACCACCAATATTAATCTCAGTGGTGTCGCCTACTTTAAAACCGGCCACAGCACTTTGGCTGTAAACCGCCATACTTAAAGCGATAGCAACAGCTTTACCTGTGTTGGTGAGCCGGCTGGTGTGACCTTGTGTGGGCAGAATTTGTTGCATAGTTGTACTCCGCTACCTTGTCTGTTGATCTGTTGTGGTTTTATTGCCATGCCAAATCTGGTAGACGGCGACCAATTGCTCAATTAGCCATTAGTCGTAACAAAGGGCTGTTGTAGACTAATGTCTAATTTGCCCTGAAGGGCGCTTTCGGTAGAACTGCATTATCAAAGAACATCAGGCGCAAAGCGCCACACGGGGAAGACGAACCATGACACATCAATCTGTATACCCGGTGCCGCCAGCGGCTCAGGAACGCACCTGGGCCGACAACGACACTTATCTGCAAATGTATCGGGCCTCACTGGACAACCCGACAGCATTTTGGGCTGAACATGGCAAACGTATTGATTGGTTTAAACCTTTCACACAGGTCAAAGACACCAGCTTTGCGCTTGGTGATGTACACGTGAACTGGTTCAGTGACGGTACGCTGAACGCCAGTTACAACTGCCTGGATCGCCACCTCCCCGAGAAAGCTAATCAAGTTGCCTATTATTGGGAAGGTGATGAGCCTGGTGTGCAAAAAGCAGTGACGTACCAGGAACTGTATGACGAAGTATGTCAGCTGGCGAACGGCATGCGGGCGTTGGGTGTTGGCAAAGGCGACCGGGTCACAGTTTATCTGCCGATGATCCCACAAGCCGCAGTAGCCTTGTTAGCCTGTGCACGTATCGGTGCTATTCACTCTGTTGTATTCGCCGGTTTCTCGCCGGATGCTCTGGGTAGCCGGATTGTTGATTGTGATTCTAAATTGGTCATCACCGCTGACCAGGCACTGCGTGGCGCACGGCTGACCGCACTGAAAGACAACACCGACCAGGCATTGGCGCATTTGGGTAAAGCCAATCCGGTCAAACATGTCATTGTCGTCAAGCACGTCGGCCAGAATATTGACGAACATCCGGGCCGTGATGTCTGGTACCACGAATTACTGGCCGCCCAGCCAAAACACTGCGAGCCGGAAGCAATGAATGCGGAAGACCCTCTGTTTATCCTCTACACCTCAGGCTCCACCGGAAAACCAAAAGGTGTATTACACACCACCGGCGGTTATATGGTGTGGGCTTCGATGACCCATCAATATGTGTTTGATTATCACCCTGGCGATGTTTATTGGTGCGCCGCCGATGTCGGCTGGGTGACTGGCCACACATATATAGTGTATGGCCCACTGGCAAACGGTGCGACCAGCGTGATGTTTGAAGGGGTTCCGACTTATCCAAGCGTCAAGCGTATAGCGCAAATTGTTGATAAATATCAGGTCAACATTCTGTACACCGCACCAACAGCTATTCGGGCGCTGATGGCCCACGGTACTGCACCGGTTGAAGGCAGCACTTTAACGTCGTTGAAGGTCCTTGGCAGCGTAGGCGAGCCAATCAATCCGGAAGCCTGGCACTGGTACCATGAGAATGTTGGTAAAGGCCGCTGCCCTGTGGTTGATACCTGGTGGCAAACCGAAACCGGCGGCATTCTGATCACACCATTACCTGGTGCTACGGCACTGAAACCAGGATCTGCCACCCGGCCATTTTTTGGCGTCCAGCCTGCTATCGTCGACAACGAAGGCAACTTACTGGAAGGTATCTGTGAAGGCAACCTGGTGCTGCTGGACAGTTGGCCGGGACAGATGCGTTCCGTATACGGCGACCACGAGCGGTTTGAACAGACCTACTTCTCTACTTACAAAGGCATGTACTTTACCGGTGATGGCGCCAAGCGCGATGAGGATGGCTACTATTGGCTGACCGGCCGTGTCGATGACGTATTAAATGTGTCTGGCCATCGTTTAGGCACAGCCGAAATCGAAAGTTGCCTAGTCGCACATGAAGCCATCGCCGAAGCTGCAGTAGTTGGTTACCCGCATGACCTCAAAGGCCAGGGTATTTATGTGTTTATCGCACCGCGCGTTGGCGTAGAACCGAGCGATGAACTGACCAAAGCTGTGCGTGATTGGGTACGTCGTGAGATTTCGCCTATCGCTTCGCCGGACTTGATCCAATGGGCGCCGGGTTTACCAAAAACACGCTCTGGCAAAATCATGCGGCGGATCCTGCGTAAAATCGCGGCAAATGAACACGATTCTTTAGGCGATATCTCGACACTGGCCGATCCATCTGTGGTTGAGCATCTGATCAACAACCGGCTGAATAAGTAAGCTGATCAAAGACCATAAGTCTATCAATGGCTTATGGTCTCTCTTCCATGGACAGATTCAATCCGGATGATTAAGCTGTGCTGTGTTGATAAATTTTTACCCGGAGATCAGCAATGGCAAAACTTATAGTCGCAGACGATCATCCACTGTTTCGCAACGCGCTGATTAGCGCCATCAGCAACACTTTTGCCACGATGGCCACAGTTGAAACCGATTGCTTCGACGCTACCGTACAGGCATTGGAACAGCATCCTGATGCTGATTTATTGTTGCTGGACTTACACATGCCGGGCAACTGTGGTTTTCTGGGTTTGATCCAGCTACGTAAGACTTTCCCGACTATGCCCATTGTGGTGATCTCCGCCAGTGACGATCAGGACGTGATCCGCCGTGTCATGAATTTTGGCGCGTCAGCCTATATACCAAAATCTGCCCACCCGGTTGAGATTGGTAACGCGTTAAATGCGGTGTTGGGTGGTGAGATCTGGTTACCAGAAAAGTATCAGCATCTGCTACATGCCAGCCCGCAGCAACATGAAGATTTAGACCTCGCGGCCCGCATTGCACAGCTGACCCAGCAGCAATATAAAGTGCTGTATTATTTGACTGAAGGTTGGCTAAACAAACAAATCGCCTACGATTTACATATCTCTGAGGCAACAGTCAAAGCGCATATGACAGCTATTTTCCGCAAGCTTGGCGTCACAAACCGCACTCAGGTCGTGATCCAGGCGCAGCGCCTGCAGCTAGAGGCGCCGGTTGACCGGGATTTAGCGCGACAGCCCGGTTAGTGCAAGCCCGGTAAACTATTGTGGTCCACCTCATCAATTTGCTCGGCTGACAGAAACTGCCGGGCAAACTCCAGATAAACTTTTTTCTCGACAAAAATCCGGAACAAGTCTGCATCGATATGATGCTCTTTGGCCATAAAACCCAATATGCGCAGCGATTCTGACAGCGTCTTGGCTTTTTTATAGGGCCGGTCTGATGCCGTTAAAGCTTCAAAAATATCGGCAATAGCCATGATCCTGGCCTGAACCGACATTTGCTCCTTTTTCAGGCCCCGCGGATAGCCGGTACCATCCATTTTTTCATGATGACCGCCGGCATATTCCGGTACGTTGCGCAAATGTTTCGGGAATGGCAGCGATTCGAGCATTTCGATAGTGATGTCGATGTGACGATTGATGACCCGGCGCTCCTCCGGGTTTAAGGTACCACGTTCAACACACAAATTACTGACTTCGGCCGGTGTCAGCACGGACTGTTCAACTCCGGCAATGACAATATGATAGCGGGCCGCAATGTCACGCACGCGTTTTTGCAGCTCCCAGGACATAAATTCGCCACCGATATTGCTGGCTTGCAGAAACTTCAGGTCTACTCTGAGCTGATCAAGCAAATCCTCACGGCTGGTCTGGTCCAGACTCTGATCAAGCAGAATGTCGCGCCGGGCTATTTCAAAACGCGCCTCCACCAGCGCGATATTGTCGTGCAACCCATGCAACTTGGTCGCTTTGTCCATAATGTATTCCGGCGTGGCAATTTTGCCGCAATCATGCAACCAGGCAGCCACCGACAGTTCGTGTACGTCCGCTTCATTCATTGAAAAATCTGCCAGCGGCCCCTCATTGGTCTCGCTGCAGGCCTGCGCCAGCAGCATGGTGATGGCTGGCACTCTTTTGCAATGACCGCCGGTATAAGGTGACTTTTCGTCAATTGCTTTGGCCAGCAACCGACTCAAAGCACCGAACAATTCCTCCAAATCCTGCACCAGTTGCTTATTGGTCAACACCATAGCCGCCATCGACGATAACGCAATAACCAGACGCTGGGTCTGGGCTGAAAATGGCTGAACCTTGCCGGCGCTGTCCAGACAATTCACTAATTGCAGAACCCCTGTCACATCGCCCTGATGATCCAGCAGCGGTACAGTCAGCATCGACTGCGTACGATACCCCAGCTGCTGGTCAAACTGACGGGCGCGCTCTTGATTCACCAGCGGGCTGACGTAGACGTCGTCGATAACAATCGGCTGTTTTTGCAGCGCGGCAATGGCAACCACAGCGCTGTTGTTGGGTTGACCGTCTTTGTATAAAGGAATGGCTGCTTGTATCGGGTGCTGCCCCGAAGTTCCGCCTTGATGGATACCAAGACTGCGGTTAAACAAAGTGGCAAATTCAAGCTGATGGTCAGGGGTCAGCCGGTAAATAGTCCCGCCATCAGCCTGACTAATATGCTGTGCACTTTGCAGGATTTGTTCAAGTAACACGGTACGATCTGTTTGTCTGGCTAAAGCCAAACCGATGTTCACAAAGTGCTCTAATTGCTCAAGATTTCCCACTGAGTTGGTCCTTGCGCTAGTTCTTCAGCTATGGTTACCGCTGAGTATAGTCAGAGATTTTTTACACTAGGCAACAGGAGCAGGACAAAATTGTATTTGGCAGCATCGACAAAGCAATTTGTAGCGATAAAACAAAATAGCTGGTTGATTATTTTGCTTTTTCTTTTTGCCACTTTCAGTTATCAGCAATCATGGTTCAGACCGTTTGATGCGGCCAGCCTGGATTTCGCACAGCGCTGGCACGCTGCGAACTACGGTAAGCCGCATCCGGATATCCTGCTCATTGACATCGACGACAAATCTCTTAGCCAAATGGCAGATCAGGTTGGCGCCTGGCCCTGGCCACGTAGTGTTTATGCCTATTTACTCGAAGGTATACAGCAGCTGAAGCCCAAAGCCTGGGTGTTTGATTTATTACTGAGTGAAGCCGATTTAGATCGCCCGGATGATGATGCCTTTTGGTTGTCGGTTCTACCGAAATATGACAATTTGTATTTGAGTGCAGTGCGACTTGGTGCGGAACAGGGTATCGCACAACAAGCGCAGAGTTTAGACCCGGCACTGCTGTTAAAACCAGGGCCGCACAACCCTGCCATTCCGATGTTATGGCCGCTCGGTGTTCATGATATGCCGGCGCGTGTTGGTTTGATTAACGCCTCAGCAGACCCGGATGGCATCTACCGCCGGTATCCTTTACAACATCAAATTGCTGGCTGGCTTTTTCCTTCACTGCCCTGGCGGTTCAGTCAGCCTAATACACTGCCCACTCAGGATGACTTATGGCTGACCTTTCAAAGCCCGCTGTTAGTACCCTATCCCAGTATCAGTTTTGCTGATGCATTCCAGCTGGCATTGCATCCCGCTGCCGGGGCACAAAATATCTTTTCTGGCAAAATTCTGATTATTGGCAGTAGTGCTGTTGGCCTTGCTGACTTAAAACACACCGCAATTGCGCCGCAACAACCCGGTATGGTGCTGCTCGCCACCGCCATCGATAACTTACTGCAAAATAACGCGCTGCAGCGTCGGGCTGACCATCCGCTGTTGGTCCTGTTGCTGCTGCAATTGCTGTTGCTGCAACTAATTTACCGGCGGGCTGGCGGCTTTCAGCAGTTTTGTCTGATAAGCCTGATACTGCTGGCTGTGTTGCTGCTTGGCAGTGCAACCGGCTGGGCCTTACTGCTAAAACAGGGCCAGCTGATCGCCGTGGGCACTTATGGCTGCTGGCTGCTAATCAACACGGCAGCCTTTAATACCTTAAGTGCCGTTGGTGAATATCGGACCCGGCAACATACCATTCAATTATTCAGCCGTTTTGTTGACCCCCGTGTCGTGCGTTCACTCATCGGCCAGCAGCAGGCGCTCAACACACAAAAGTGCCAAATCACTGTGCTGTTCACCGATATCCGCGGTTTTACCAGCCTGAGTGAACGTCTGGACGCCGACACTGTATTAACGCTGCTCAATGACTACCTGCAATTGCAGGTTGCGACTTTGTTTGCTCATCAGGCTACGTTGGATAAATTTATCGGCGACGCCATAATGGCTTTTTGGGGTGCCCCCCTGCCGCAGCCACAACAAGCCGATTTAGCGTTACAGGCTGCAAAGGCGTTGGTCGGCAATCTCGAACGCTTTTGTGCCGGTTTACCAGCGGATCTGCCACATTTTGATATCGGCATCGGCATTCACACCGGCACAGCAATTGTCGGCTTGTTAGGCACAGAGCAACGGCTGGATTACACCGCCATTGGCGATACGGTGAATGTTGCCAGCCGACTGGAGTCCGCGACCAAAGATTATGGCCGCATTTTATGTTCAGCCGACACTGTCGCACTCTGCCAACAATCCCATGCACTACACTTGATTGGAGACATTCAGCTTAAGGGCCGAACCTCCGGTATCCGTATCTATCGACTCGGAGATTAATATGCGAACACCTGTAACCAGCCGTCATCCCGCCCACCTGCTTTGCCTGATGCTGCTCTGCACGGCAACACAGGTAAATGCCTCAGCCACACCGCCAGCCAAGTCAAAAGCCACCACCCGCCAGCCCACACCTTTGCTGGCAGAACCGCAGCCCAACGCCAGCCTTGTTGCTGAACTGCCTAAGGCCACTGAGCTGCAGGTGCTGACCCGTCAGGGCGGCTGGTATCAGGTAGCTCCAACAGAACAACCACAAGGCTGGGTGCGGCTATTTGCACTGCAGTTGAGTACGACTATATTCCGACCGGACAATCAACCGCTGACCGACTTCAATGGGCTGGTAAAACCCGGACACAATCAGGTTACCAGTAGCACCGGCGTGCGTGGTTTGGACAAAGTTGCTATTGAATCTGCCACCGCCGACTTTAACGCGTTGGTCAGTCTGCAATCCCTTCAGCAACAGCCTGCAACAGCAGAGGCTTTTGCCAAAGCGGGCGGCCTTCACAGCGAACCTGCAGTGTCACTGAAAGAGGTGCAACGATGAGAGCTTTCGACATGGATCTGCGCCGCAAGGTGATTGCGGCCTCCTTGCTGGCAGCTCTTTACGGCTGCAACCTGACAGCAAACGGCGTCAATTTCGGCAAATTGGCTGCTGTTGGTCAGCAAATAACGCAAACAGGCAGCATTGACAAAAAACAGGAAATGCAGCTCGGTGACGAGTTTGCTGCCATGTTGCTGGGAGCAAGCCGGCTACATCCAGACCAGGCGCTACAGCAATATGTCAATAAAGTCGGCACCTACCTTGCCACACAATCGGACAGGCCGGATTTACCCTGGACTTTCGCCGTGCTGGATACCCCTGATCTGAACGCCTTTGCCATCCCGGGTGGCTATGTGTTTATCAGCTCCGGCTTATTGGCCAACCTGAGTTCCGAAGCGGAACTGGCTGCAGTACTCAGTCATGAAATCGTTCATGTTACTGAGCGTCATCACTTACGCGAAATTGAGCGGCAAAATTCTGTTGGACTCCTCACTGCGATTGCCAGCGCAGCAGCTGAATATCAACAGGAACAAGATTCAGAACGGCCAAGCGCCCGCGCTTATCAGAACCGGCAAATCGCCGAGAATGTGCTGAGTGCCGGTCACCAGCTGTATACCAAAGGACTTGGCCGCGACGATGAACTGGCAGCGGATGAAATGGCCGTGCGGCTTTGCGCCAAAGCAGGTTATGACCCCTATGCGCTCGCCGCCGTGATGCAGCAACTGGAACGAGTGGGCAACGATAACAGCGCGCTGAGTCTGCTATTGGCAACCCATACTGCACCGGCAGATCGGTTAAGTCAGCTGGAACACCAACTGAGCCAGCTTCCTGCCATGACTCAACCCAAACTGGAGTTATCGGAACGTTTTATCGCCGCGCTGCAGCACTGAAGCTGCAGCCCGGATAAAGTCATTACACCAACTAATCAAGCCTCCGGCTGATGGCCAAACTCAGTCATAAAAATCTGCCAGAACACCATAAATAGTGCCGCGACCAGCGGCCCTAATACAAAGCCATTAATACCAAACAGGCTGATGCCGCCAAGTGTGGAGAACAACACCACATAATCCGGCAACTTGGTATCACGGCCGACCAATAATGGCCGCAGAATATTATCCGCCAGACCGATCACTAAAGCGCCATAGGCAATCAACACTGTGGCCGGTACCCACTGCCCGGTTGCATACAAATAGAGCGATACCGGCAACCAGACCAGCGCCGCCCCGACGGCTGGTAACAGGCTGAGGAACGTCATCACAACGCCCCATAAAATAGGCGCCGGGATATCTAACAGATAAAAAATAATGCCGCCTAAAGTCCCCTGCACGACTGCCACGACCAGATTGCCTTTCACGGTTGCACGGGTGACTTCGGCAAATTTTGCCAGCAATAAATGTTCACGTTCATCGCCAAGTGGTAAGGCTTCTACCAGTAAATGCAGCAATTTCGGGCCATCGCGCAATAAGAAAAACGCCAGGTACAGCATCAGGGCAATATTGAGAAACAAACCAGCAGCATTCTGGCCTATCGCCAGCATTTCGCCAGCCAGTACTTTACTGGTGCCCATAGCAAATTCGGTGAGTTTTAATCGCAGATTATCAGTATCGATGCCAAAGCTTTGCAAGGTTGATACTGCCGCCGGGAAAGCCGATTTCACCGCGTCAATCATTTTGGCGGGGTCCACTTCTCCACTTTGCAGGCGCGCGTAAAAATTAATGCCTTCCTGCACAAAAGACGCGCCGATCGCCAGCAACGGCAACACAACCACCAGCACTGAACACAGTAGTGTGAGCAGCGCCATGCTGCCACGGCGTGGTGACAGATGGTCCAGCAGCCACTGTTGTAACGGATAAAAAATAACACTGAGTGCACAAGCCCAGAATACCGCGCCCCAAAACGGCTCAAGTACCCAACCAAATAACAGACTTACCGTAATCAACATCCACAAAAAAAATCGGCGTTCCAGTTCTGCCCGCATGCAGTTCTCCTTATCAGTACAGATGGAAGTGAATTTAACTTCCGCGGCCCTGCAGTTTCAGTGAATTCAACGCGGCACGCAAGGCCGCGGCTTTAATAGGTTTGGGCAAAAATAACATACCCGCAGCTTTGGCCCGTGCCGGCAAGCTTGGTTCAGGTGCGGCCGACACCAGTATGCCGCGAAGGTCAGGCCAACGCTGTTTTAAATCAATAAACAGTTGTAAGCCATCCGGTGGTTGCCCTAACTGATAATCAGCAATGACAATATCCACCGGCTGACTCAATTGCAGCGCTTTTTCAGCATCATCCAGACAAGCCACAGTACCAAGCTGCCATTGCGTTAACAGTTGTTGCAATGCCGCGAGATTGGAGTTGTCGTCGTCAATACACAGAATGCTGAATGTGCCGGCACCGGTTTGCAGCTGAGGGATCTGATGATCAGAACCTGCCGCCGGCTGCAGCGGTTTAGCAATACAGAGCGGCACCGCAACACGGAAACAACTGCCTTTGCCCGGAACAGAATGCACCTCTAACGGGTGCCCGAGACTACGGGCCATCCGCTGTACCACGCCAAGACCAAGCCCGACACCTTGTTGGCCCCGCGCTGTAGCCTGAACCCGGTAGAAGTCAGTGAAAATTTGTTGCAAGTCCTGCTCTGCCAGGCCTGGACCTGTATCCCATACTTCAATCCAAACCAACTCGCCACGCCGCCGACAGCCCATCAGCACTTTGCCGGACTGGGTATATTTGATGGCGTTACTCAGGATATTCTGGACAATGCGGCGTAAATAAGTTGGATGACTGGTCACCTGAAAATGCCCGGGTCTGACATGCAGCTGCAGCTGTTTTTGCGCCACCAGCAACTGGCTTTCATCCGCCAGCTGCAACAACATCGCCTTTAAATCAACAGCACTGGTTGGAAATTCAAGCTTACCTTCATCGAGCCTGGCGATATCCAGTAAAGTCGCCATCAGCTCTTCGGTGGCTTTGAGCGAGTTGTCGAGCTGACCTAACATCTGCCGGCCTTTGCTGTTCAGTTGCTGATCATCCAGTGCTGCGGCAAATAAACGTGCCGCATTGAGCGGCTGCAAAATGTCGTGGCTCGCCAGTGCCAGAAAACGGGTTTTTGATGCATTAGCGGCCTCAGCTTCAGCTTTAGCCTGCAGTAATTGTTGTTCTGTAGTACGGCGAAGTTCTACCTCAGCCAGAAGTTCACTGTTCATCTGGCTGATTTGTGCGGTCCGTTCCGACACCCGCTGTTCCAGATGCTCCTTCGCTGCCGCTATTGCCTGTACTGCTTTTACATGTTCGGTAATATCAGTAAAACTAGTGACAAAACCACCACCCGGAATTGGATTACCGCGGATCTCTATCACAGAGCCATCAGGCCGGACACGTTGAAACACATGAGCGGTACCATTTTGCAAGTGACTGATGCGTTTCGCCACATGCTCATCGGCACCACCCGGACCACACAGGCCTCTTTCAGCATTAAAACGCACGATATCCGCAACAGCCCGGCCAACCCGGATCATGCCAACCGGATAATCAAACATTTCCAGATATTTTTTATTCCACGCCACCAGCTGCAGGTCACGGTCCACCACACTGACACCCTGGCTTAAGTTTTCCAGAGTGGAGAACAATATCTTTCGGGAAAACTGAATCGCCTCGCGCGTGTCGTCAAACATGGTCACGACATCTTCAAAGGCAAAAGAACGCCCTTCCAGCACCGCTTTGACCATGGCGGCGGCGCTCGACGAACCGATAACACCGGCCAGCTCGCGTTCCACATGGCGTAGCAGCTGTACCTGCAACACATCATCAGAGGATGGCCGGTAACCATGGCGTGATTCGAACTCGTCCAACGATTCGCGCACACGGTGCGGGCCAACAAAGCGCTCCAGCAAGGTCAGGATATCCGCCGAGGCCACTAAATTGCGTTTCAGCGTTTTACCATCATCGGGTAGCGGCAAATTGGGTTTAACAAAAGCCACCGCCTGCAACCGGTCATTCAGATCGGCCTTATGCAGCAACGACATAAAAACATAAGCCACCGTGTTGAGCCCCAAAGACCACAACACACCATGACTGAGCGGGTCGAGCGCCAGGCCAAACAAAGCTGTTGGTTTTAGCCAGCTGAGGCCAAAAGCACCTTGCTCCAGTACTGTCGCCGCCATCACACCGGCGCTAACCAGCTGGGGCAACATCAGACAATAAAACCACAGCACAAAACCAACAGAGACCCCGGCATATACACCCCAGGCATGGCCGCGTTTCCAGTACAAGCCACCGACCACTGCCGGTGCCAGCTGAATAATCAGCGCAAAGGCCAGCAAACCGGTTTCTGCCAGCTCATAATTGCGGGCGAACCAGCGGTAATAGCCCCAGGACAGCGCCATCACCAGCAGGATCATTAAACGCCTGACCCGCAGAATTAAAGTACTGTAATCGCGTTGCTGCCGGTGCAGTTGCTGGCGGCGTAATAACGCCGGCATCACCACGTCGTTACTGATCATGGTGCCAAGCGCCAGTGTGGCGATGACTATCATCGAAGTTGCCGCCGAGAAGCCGCCAATAAAGACCAGTGCGCTCAGCAGATCCCAGCCTTGACTCGCCGGGATCAGCAGCACAAAACTGTCGGCATGCGCCAGTTGCTGCGGGAATAAACCAATACCGGCGATTGCTATCGGGATCACCACTAATGTTACCAGCAGCAAATACCAGACAAACCAGCGCCGCGCCTGATGTAAATGGCCAGGATCTGTGTTCTCGACAAAGGTGACATGAAACTGTCGCGGTAATAAAAACACCGCAGTGACCGCCAATAAGGTTTTAGTCAGAAAACCAGTCAGACTAAACTGCCCGGCAGCCTGAGCAGTGCTGTGCTGCTGAAACTGCTGCAATAAAGTTGCAGGCTCTGGCAGCAGCCAATACACCACGGCCCCCGCCAGCAACAATAAGGCCGCAAGTTTCACCACAGATTCAAAAGCAATGGCTGCCATCACCCCACGATTCTGCTCGGTCAGGTGCAACTTGCGGGTGCCAAACAGGATGGCAAAGATCGCCATGGTCACCGCGCTCCACAGCGCCGAATCCTGCCAGACGGCCCTACTGCCTTCGGCTGGCAATCCGGCCAGCACCTGATATGAATTGGTCACGGCTTTTAATTGCAGCGCGATATAGGGCACTACGACCACCAGACAGAGCAGTGCCGTCAGTGCGGCAATCGCCTGGCGTTTACCATAGCGGGCGCTGATAAAATCCGTCAGTGAAGTAACGTTATGCTTTTTCGCGACAAACAATAATTTGCGCAGTAAGCGATGGCCAAACAGGTATAACAGCACAGGCCCGAGGTAAATCGGCAGATAATCCCAGCCTGAACTCACGGCAGAGCCAACGGCGCCATAATAAGTCCAGGACGTGCAATACACCGCCAGTGCCAGGCTATAAATAGCCCCCCCATACTTTTGTAGTAGTGGGTCATGGCGCGACCGGTCCGCCCAGTTGGCAATTGCAAAGAGTCCGCCGATATAGGCTATTGCCA
>CAMLNG010000037.1 GCA_946481195.1 uncultured Chromatiaceae bacterium | reverse complement strand
AAGCAAAACCACCGGTCATGCCCGCGCCAAAGTTGACGCCAGTCTGGCCTAAAACCACCACCACACCACCGGTCATATATTCACAGCAGTTATCACCGGTACCTTCGATCACGGCGATGGCGCCGGAGTTACGCACGGCAAAACGTTCACCGGCGCGGCCTGCGGCATATAAACGGCCGCCGGTGGCGCCGTACAAACAGGTGTTGCCGACGATAGTGGCGTTGTCTTTAGTGAAACTGCAGCCTTTTGGCGGATACACGGCCAGTTGGCCACCGGTCATGCCTTTGCCGACATAGTCGTTGGCATCACCTTGCAGCGACAAGTGCAAGCCACCGGCATTCCAGACGCCAAAGCTTTGGCCGGCAGTGCCACTGAACTGCACTTCAATCGGCTCAGTTGCCATGCCCTGATTGCCGTGGGTGCGGGCGATTAAACCGGATAACTTGGCACCGACGGAGCGGTCGGTGTTGCGAATTGCCAGATTGAGCCGGCCACCAGTCTTGTACTTGACCATGTCAGCACAGCGTTCCACTAACAGCTGGTTTAACGGGCCGTTATCAAACGGATCGTTGTTCTGCACGCAATACAGCGGTTTGTCAGAGCTGACACCGCTCGCCTTAAGGATCGGCGTTAAATCCAGTTTGGCCTGACGGGTGGTTTCACCCGGTTTAACGCTGAGTAAATCAGTGCGGCCAATCAGGTCGGTCAGCTGACTGACGCCAAGCTCTGCCATCAGTTCACGCACTTCCTGAGAGATGAACTTAAAGTAGTTCATCACCATGTCTGGTAAGCCGTTGAAATGATCACGACGCAGTGTCGCATCTTGCGTGGCAACGCCGGTGGCACAGTTATTCAGGTGACAAATCCGCAGGAATTTGCAGCCAAGCGCGACCATAGGGCCGGTACCAAAACCAAAGCTTTCTGCGCCTAAAATGGCTGCTTTGACCACGTCCAGACCAGTTTTCAGACCACCGTCGACTTGTAACCGCACGCGGTCACGCAAGCCGTTTTCGACTAAGGCCTGGTGCACTTCAGCTAAACCCAGCTCCCACGGACTGCCGGCATATTTAACCGAAGTCAGTGGGCTGGCACCGGTGCCGCCGTCATAACCAGACACTGTAATGAGATCGGCATAAGCTTTGGCCACGCCAGTCGCGATAGTACCGACACCAGGTTCTGACACCAGTTTGACCGAAATAAGCGCCTGCGGATTGACTTGTTTTAAGTCGAAAATCAGCTGCGACAAATCTTCAATCGAATAAATATCGTGATGCGGCGGTGGAGAAATTAGCGTCACGCCCGGCACTGAATAACGCAGCCGCGCAATTTCCGCCGTGACTTTTTCACCCGGCAGCTGCCCGCCTTCACCAGGCTTAGCGCCTTGTGCCACTTTAATCTGGATAACTTCTGCGTTGACCAGATAATGCGGTGTCACACCGAAGCGGCCAGAGGCCACTTGCTTGATTTTACTGTTCTTTTCTGTACCAAAGCGGCGTGGGTCTTCACCACCTTCACCAGAGTTGGAACGACCACCGAGCCGGTTCATCGCAATAGCCAAAGCTTCATGCGCTTCCGGGCTTAAGGCGCCAATCGACATGGCTGCACTGTCAAAACGCGGATACAGCTGTTCGGCTGGCGCGACTTTATCCAGCGCGATAGGCGTGGCTTTGGACTTATCCAACACGAATAAATCACGGATATGCGCGACCGGACGGGTGTTCACCACATCGCGATAAGCTTTGTAGTCCTCGAAATCACCGCTACGCACCGCTTTTTGTAAGGTCTGAACCACGTCCGGGTTATAGGCGTGGTATTCGCCATCATGCACATATTTCAGCAAACCACCGTGCGTCAGCGGTTTACGCTTCAGCCAGGCTGTGTTGGCGCGTACCAGAACGTCGGCTTCAAAATCAGTGAAATCCGCACCGCCTAAACGTGAAGGCACATCAGGGAAACACAGCTGCATCACATTTTTATTGATACCAACGGCTTCAAACAGGTTAGAACAGCGGTAACTGGCCACTGTAGAAATACCCATTTTTGACATGATTTTGTACAGGCCTTTGTTGATACCTTTACGGTAATTCAGCACGGCCTGACGCGCGGTCAGGTTGATATTGCCTTTTTCCACCA
The DNA here is from genome assembly GCA_946481195.1 of uncultured Chromatiaceae bacterium. Next base: position 12,145 of record CAMLNG010000037.1, on the reverse strand, counting down.
GCTGTTCGATGGTCTCATAGGCCAGGAACGGATAGATACCAGTCGCGCCTAAACCCACCAGCACGGCAAAGTGGTGCGGGTCGCGGGCGCCGGCGGTTTCGATAATGATGTTGGAGTCGCAGCGCAGCTGATTGTCCACCAAAGCGTGGTGGACAGCGCCCACCGCCATCGCGGCTGGCACCGGCACAAAACCCTGCTGAATTTTGCGGTCGGTCAGAATGACCAGCACGACGTTTTCTTCACGCACCACTTGTACTGCTTCGGCGGCAATGCGGCGCAGCGCATTTTCCAGACCTTCTTCCGGCGCATAGTTCAGCGAGATGATGTGGTGTTTGTAGAAGTTCTGATCAGCCGTTTTTAACTGTTTCAGGTCGGAATACATCATCACCGGTGATTCAAACTGAATACGGCGGGCGTAACCGGCGGTCTCGCTGAACACGTTATGTTCGCGGCCAATACTGGTCGCCAGTGACATCACGTGCGCTTCACGTAATGGGTCAATCGGCGGGTTAGTGACCTGGGCAAATTGCTGGCGGAAATAATCGTAGAAAGTGCGCGGTTTACGTGACAGCACTGCCATCGGGGTGTCGTCGCCCATAGAACCAACGGCTTCCTGACCGTCTTTGGCCAGCACAGTGATAACCTGGTCAATTTCTTCATAGCTGTAGTTAAACAGCTTATGCAGTACCAGCATTTCGTCGTCGGAGAATACACGTTTGCCGATGAGGTCAGTTTCAAATTTCTCATACGGCACCAGGCGCTGTACGTTCTGATTCAGCCAATGCCGGTACGGGTGACGCGCTTTTAAGTCGGCGTCGATTTCGTCGGAGCGCCAGATTTTTCCGGTTTGTGTATCGATCGCCAGCATCTCGCCCGGGCCGACGCGGCCTTTTTCCAGCACTTCATCAGGTGTGTAGTCCCAAATCCCGACTTCAGAAGCCAGAGTGATTAATTTGTCTTTGGTAATAACAAAACGGGCCGGGCGCAGGCCGTTGCGGTCCAGGTTACAGGCGACATGCTGACCATTGGTCAGCACGATACCGGCAGGGCCATCCCATGGTTCCATGTGCATCGAGTTAAATTCGTAAAACGCTTTTAAGTCATCATCCATGACTTTATTGCCTTGCCATGCCGGCGGCACCAGCAAACGCATAGCGCGGAACAAGTCCATACCACCGGCTAAAAACAGCTCCAGCATGTTATCGAGTGAACTCGAATCCGAACCTTTAGTGCCAACATAAGGCGCCGCCTGTGACATGTCCGGAATAAGCGGCGAAGCAAATTTATATTGCCGCGCCCGCGCCCATTGCCGGTTGCCGGTGATGGTATTAATTTCACCGTTGTGTGCCAAAAAACGGAATGGCTGCGCCAAAGCCCAGCGCGGCATGGTGTTAGTAGAGAAGCGCTGGTGGAACACACAAATTGCGGTTTCCATGCGGATGTCGGCTAAATCCAGATAAAAGCCCGGCAAGTCGGCCGGCATCATCAGGCCTTTAAACACCGTCACCAGACTGGAGAAGCTCGGGATATAAAAATCGCTGTCGTCCGGCAATTGCTCGGCGACTAGCTTTTCGGCACGGCGGCGCAACATATAGAGGCGGCGCTCAAGGTCATGGTCACCCCAGCCAGGCTGGGCACTGACGAAAACCTGCATAATCTTCGGCATGGAGCTGGCCGCAATAGGCCCGAGCACTGAGGCGTCAGTTGGCACTTCGCGCCAGCCGACCAGTGTTAAGGTCTCACGACTGATTTCAGCTTCAATAATTGATTTGGCAACTTCTGCTTTCACCGGGTCCTGACTTAAAAAAATCATCCCGACGCCATACTTTTTGCCCAGCACCCAGTTATTCTCCGCCGCAATAGCGCGGAAAAAACTATCAGGTTTCTGCATCAGCAGACCGCAACCGTCACCGGTTTTACCGTCCGCTGAAATGCCACCGCGATGCTGCATCCGGGCCAAACCGCTGATTGCGGTCCGGACTATCCGGTGACTTGCCACCCCTTCAAGATGGGTGATCAGACCAAAGCCACAGTTTTCTCTGGCCTGGCTGTGGTGATACAACGCCATGACACACTCCCTCCAACCTGTCCTGCATAAATAAAAATGTAAAAATAGTGAATTTATATTCTTTTAATTTTGGTTTTTACGTGTGAAAGAAAATAACGGTCGTACTTTCAAGGGTCAATGGCTGTTTGAGTTGTTATTTTTGTGAGGTCTGGACGTCTGAACGTAAAGACCTGCTATCAGATATACCGATTTTTGCCGGAAATTGCAAGATGACTTTTGGCGGAACGCTGGTACTTCGTCGCATCAGCGTTAGAGGTTGAAATGTAATAAAATTACAGAAATCGACGTTTTTTACCGGGCAAGGCTAAAGTTTTGGCATAAAAAAAGCTGCCACCGGCAGCTTTTTGTTGGTTTTTAGTCGCAGATATATGCGCTAAATATGCGCGCTATTCAGCGGCGTGATGTTGAGTCCGCTTAGGCGCGATAACCGCCCTGCAGGCCTTTCACTGTTACAGCAACGGCATCATGCGCATGCAGTGATTCATAGTGGTTGACCCGCAGCCAGAAATCTTCAAACTCGGTCAGGCCGTTTAAGGCGTGTTTTAACCGGCGTGCGGCGTCTTCACAGAACATCAGATTCTGCCCGTTTAAGCGGGCAAATTCCTGTTCATCGGCGCGTTTTACCGCAGCCTGTACCGGCGTTTTCAGCGCATCTTCAATCGCGTCAATCAGCGCTACGATTGGGAATTCTGTGACATTGCGCTGCAGTTTCACTTTCACTTCAGCCACAGAACGCTGGCTGTGTGGTGTTGCTACTATGCCTTGGGTCGTGCCAAGCCAATCGACGACTAACTCGCTGCTGATTTGCTGCTGTCCGGCGAAGCGGGCAACAAATGCTTCCTGGATCAGCTGACGCGCTAATGCCGCTGAGCACGGGCATGTAGATGAATAAGGTACATTGACTTTCAGTTCGACTTGCAGCTGATTCTCAATCACCTGACCCGTGATAGTCACAGGATAGGCCTTCCAGCCTTGTTTTTCGGTGATAAGCGCCTTGCGGCGTAAATGCAGATCAAAATCAAACTTCACAAAAGCCTGATCGCTTAAATCTTCGTGAGTGGTGATAAAGGTATCAAGCAATTCACACAAAGTGGTGTGGCTTAAGCTGGATTCGCGGGACAATTCGTCGAGCGCGAGGTACAGCCGCGACATATGAATGCCTTTGGCTTTGGGATCGGCCAGGTTAACGAATGCTTCTACTTTAGCACTGACCTGACGCGGCGCATCGCCGTGTAATGCCAACATCAGCGGCACTTCAATATGGCTCATGCCAACCCAGTCTAAAGTGCCTTCAGTGGTGGCACATGATTGGTTGGCTACATCTGGCATCGCTATCGGCATGAAATCTCCGGGTCTGTCTGTTGCGACTACTTCAGCACGCTTGGTCTGGAAAGGGCGGCATTCTATCAAGCTTCACACATTTGTCTTATGAAAAATTTGCAAAGGTGCCATCCATTTTTTCGCTCGATTGGCGTACCGGCGTTGAACGTCATCTGTGGTGCGCTGTTATTTATGGGCTGGCACTGCAGAAACAAGGTCTAATACCTGATAAAATTAGTCAGGTATTTTACTCCTTTCATTTACGCACTGACAAGTCAGCCGGATCAGACTGGCATTGAGTTGTTTTCCGGCCCGGTTTGAAACAAGTGCTGCAAGGTGTCGTACCGCCTGTTAACTGCAATTGGCAAAGCAGTCAGGACAAGATAATCTAACGGGTACAAATAAAGCCGTGACGACAATGATAAGATGCGGTTTCACTTCGAATTTTTACCAAAGTGCCGGTTTGCCGAAATACGCTTACAATACCACTGCGCAGGCACAAAAGAGGTTGTAACTGCATGAGTCAATACCGGATCCATCCCTGGGTCAGTCAGCTGGCGCTGGTGCTGAAGCAGTGGGGCTGGTTGCAGTTATTCAGTCTGACGACTTTACTGATTATTGTCGCTTCAGGCCTGATTGCGCTGGCGTTCAGCCTGACGTTACATAACAGAGTCGACTGGGATTTTATCAGCGGCGCTTTATTATTTGCCGTGGTCGCAGCGCCGCCGCTGGTTTCTGCCTGTCTTTATCTGATTAAACACCTTGATGCCACTTTGTTTTACCTGCAGGACTCTGCCCGGCAGGAAAAACGTCTGAACGAAAATCTGCAGGAAAATATCCGTCAGCTGAACTACGAAATTGAAGAGCGGAAAAAAGCCTTCCAGGCTAAACGGCAGGCAGTTGACGAATTGCGTAAAGAAATTACCGAGCGCAAAAAGACCCAGCTGTTAGTGGAAGAACAGAGTTTACTGATGAAGTCGATTGTCGACAGCTCACCCGACTTGTTCTATTACCGCGATGAAACCGGCCGCTTCGCCAGCTGCAATAAAATGTTTGAGCGGATGATCGGTAAAAGCTCGAGTGAACTGATTGGCCATTATCCGTCCGAAATTTACGCGCCAGATATGGCGCCGGCCGCCATCCTGACCGACCACGAAGTATCAGTGAATCAGGCCGAACTGACGCTGGACGTGGAGTACAACACACCTGAAGGCCAGCTGATGTGGTTTGAAATGCGCAAAGTGCCGTTTTTTGACCGGCAGGGGCGTTATATCGGTTTACTCGGTTTTGGCCGGGACATCACATCGCGCAAAATGGCGGAGCAGGCGCTGGAACGCGCTTATCAGGATAAAGGTAAATTTATTGCGACGCTGAGCCATGAACTACGTACGCCGTTAAACGGCATTGTTGGTTTAACCCGGCGTTTGCTCGAAACCCGCCTGACCGACGAACAACGCAGTTGGGCCAATACCATATTCAGCAGCGCCGAAACGCTGGGCAATATCTTTAACGATATTATCGACTTAGACAAAATCGACAGGCAGGATTTGGATATTCTGTATCAAAGCACTGATATTGCGCAGTTTATTCTTGATATCGCTAATTTCGCCGAGCTGATTTGCCAGCAAAAGGGCCTGAGCTTTAAGTTACAGCAAGTGGGTGAACTACAAGGGCATCTGAAGCTGGACCCGACGCGGGTTCGCCAGGTGCTGTGGAATTTGCTTAGCAATGCCGTGAAATTTACTGCCCGAGGTGAAATCAGTCTTTATGCTGAGCTCTGCGACAACGAACTGATTTTTGTCGTCAGCGATACCGGCATTGGTATCTCGGCGCATGAGCAACAGCGCATTTTTGACATGTACTATAAATCCAGTGACGGCCGGCGCTTAAGTATTGTTGGCTCTGGCATCGGGTTATCGGTGTCCAAAGCCTTAGTGGAGGCCATGGGTGGCTCCGTAACAGTACAAAGCCAGGTCAATCAGGGGAGTCATTTTACCGTACGATTGCCGACTGAGCAGCAACAGGCACCTGAACTCAGCCAACTTTGGGTCTGCCCGGAACTCACTGTGCTTCTGGTTGAAGACGTGCCGCTAAACGCCGAGATAGCGACAAATCTGCTGGAACAGCGCGGACATAGCGTAGTTCATGCCGAAACCGGTGAAGATGCACTGGCATTACTTGAAACCGAAGATGATATCGACCTGGTGCTGCTCGACATGCAGCTGCCGGATATGACCGGCGATCAGATCGCCCGTTTTATGCAGCAGGAACCCCATCTGGCGCAAATTCCGATTGTGGTGTTAAGCGCCAATGTGCGAAAAGCCGAACAGCAGCTGGAAGGTATACAAATCGCCGGGGCACTCGCCAAACCAATTAATACCAATAAACTCGACCAGGTGCTGGGCCGGTTGTTCTCGCCAAGTGCAGTACGTCAGCAGCAGGTTCCTGATACTGAAGATGGAGAACTAACTGACTCAGTGCTGGATACAGCAACACTGCAGGATTACCTGCAGTCGCTTGGCAAAGCGCCGATGCAGCGCAGTATGCAACTGTTCCAGCAATTAGTACCCGGATATGTCAATAAAATGGTGGAAGCTGCGACCATGCAGCAGTTGCAGGAGTTTCAGGATGCGGCACACAAGCTCAAAGGCGCTGCCGCTTCTGTAGGTTTATTGTGGGTGCAGCAACAGGCCAAGCAATTAGAACAGCTGGAATTGCCAAACTGGCCCGCAGTGGAACGTCAGCTGATTGAATTTCATCTGAAGATAGACGCGCATCTGCAGCTATTGGCTGAGTATCTGGCTGCTTATGAGGGGTAGTAGGGGATTGGTCAGGCGCTGGCCAATCACTTGAATACAAAATAAAAACGGCGACCTGAGTCGCCGTTTGTTATCGGTTCATTGATCAGCAAACCAGCGGATTATTTTTCCAGTTTGCCGACGAAACGATAGCCTTCGCCATGGATAGTGCTGATCAGCTCAGGACTGTCGATGTCCGATTCAAAGTGTTTACGGATACGGCGGATAGTTACGTCAACAGTGCGGTCGTTTGGACGTAAATCACGACCAGTCATATGACGGATTAACTGTTCGCGGGTGAAGATTTTTCCCGGTGTATCCAGCATCAGACGCAGTGCGCGGTATTCGCCTTTAGGCAGACGACGTGACACGCCTTTTGGCGACGTCAGGTTGCGGCTGTTTTCATCCAGCGTCCAACCGTTAAACTTCACGACGCTCTTATGTTCTTCCACGACTGGCTGGGCCACTGTCCGGTTTAACAGATTGCGGGCGCGAATAGTCAGCTCACGTGGGTTAAATGGTTTGGTCAGGTAGTCGTCGGCGCCAATTTCCAGACCCAGGATGCGATCAACTTCGCTGTCGCGGCCGGTTAAGAAAATTAAACCGATGTTTTCTTTCTGGCGCAATTCGCGAGCCAGAATTAAGCCATTTTTCCCTGGCAGATTAATGTCCATAACGATCAGATTGACGGTATTGTCGGTCAGTTGCTGATGCATCTCTTCACCATTTACGGCTTCAAGTACATCGTAGCCTTCGCCTTCGAACAACTGGACCAGATTTAAACGGGTTACTTCCTCGTCTTCAACGATCAAAATCACCGGCGTCTGCATGGAGATAAACCTTATGTTAACTATGTTGGATTTTCGCGCGTTTCGAAATTGGTCAAATGACAACCAGTTGCCATTTTTTTTGCAATTATAGCTTTGGGTCCATTTGTTAACAAGTGATTTTGTTAACAATTAGATTTCTCTTAATTACGCAGCTGAGTATCTGAGTATTTTAATTAAAATCAATTGGTTAGCTATTTGTGATTGTAGAGGCAGCGCTGGCTTTGACAATGACCGGGAAATCAAACAGGATATCGACCCCTTCGCCTAAAGCGCTTTCCAGACTGATTTTGCCATTAAGTGCCTGAGTCACCAGGTTATAAACCAGATGCATACCCAGGCCACTGCCGCCTTCGCCACGTTTGGTTGTGACGAAGGGATCAAAAATACGTTTTTTGATATTTTCCGGCACGCCTGAGCCATTATCTTTGTAGTGAATTTGACAACGGTTTTGTTCAACTTTGACGCTGATGCTGATAGTGCCATGGTCGGTATGTTCAAAGGCGTGGATCAGGCTGTTCATAATGAGGTTAATCAGGATCTGATTGATTGGGCCTGGTTTACTGTCAATTTCGAGGTGAGGGTCGCAATCAATTAAAACCTGATGCTGAGTTTTCTTTAAATTTGGCCGCAGCGATAACAGTACTTCATTCATCAATTGCAGCATATTGAATTGACGACGGTTTTCATTGGATTGATCAACCGCAACCTGTTTAAAACTGCGAATAAGACTGGCTGCGCGTTCCAGATTCCGGTAGATAATGCCGAGATTTTCTTTGCTTTCACTTAAGAATTTCGCCAGCTGGCTTGATGTCAGTTTTTTCTCGTCAAAAGCTTTTTGGATGTCAGTGAGTTTATCCTGCATCAACGTCGAAGCCGTCACACCTAAACCAATAGGTGTATTAACTTCGTGCGCAACGCCGGCGACCATCTGGCCTAAACTTGCCATTTTTTCCGTCTCGACAATCTGGTTCTGGTATTGATGCAGAGTTTCCAGCGTATTCAACAAGTCCTGGTTTGAGCTTTTCAGCGCCACAGTGCGCTCGTTTATTTTGGCTTCAAGCCCTTGGTTTAATTGTCTGATTTCCTGTTCTGCCTGCTGCAGCTTATTAATTTGCTGCTCAATGCGTTCAAGCATGTTATTGACGGCGCGGCCGAGCATTTGCAGCTCTTCAATGTCGGTTAATGGCATCCGCACCGAATAGTTCTTTTCTTTGGTGACTTTTTGCACAGTTGTAAGCAATGTTTCAATCGGCGCGGTAAAACGGCGCTGCAGCAGACGGCTGATAAAATACGCGCATAACAAAGCAATGACGGCGATCAGCAAATCAAACAGGATGCGGCTTTGTACATACTTGCTAAGCTCTTCCATGCTGGCGCGTATATAGATGTAACCTAATTTTTTTCCTTCGAATTCAACGACCTTGCTGATCTCTACTATATCGCCATCAAACTTTGGCTCTTGCAACTGGCTGACTTTAGTAAATTGAGTGGGGTGTGGGCCGACGTCACGTCTGTTATAACTGGAAAAAAAACTAAGCTCGCCGGTTTCAGCTGTTAATTTGTAGATGTGAATGTTGTGCAAAATATCAACAACTGCGAAGGACTTTAACCGGTTCTCTTCGATTTCCGGGTCATCATATAAGATGCCGGCGACAGAGTTAAAAGCGATGATATTGGCGTAGGCATGTAACTGGTCAATCAGTTTTTTCTTCTGGAAACTAATGTCCTGCAGCGTCGAAATAGTCAGTGATGCCAGTAAGGTAACGCTGCAGATCAGCATTACTACCCAGCTTAACGCGGCTTTGATTGATGTCGTGCGTAATAAGGAATTCATGTATCCGTTCACAGCCCCTTACAACATTTCTATCAGGTCCGGCTCCAACATCTGATTGATTTGGCGGAGACTTTCACTTCCTGACAAGCGTTGTCTGATGTTATGCACATTCAGTTAATTAAGCAAACGGCCTGACAAAAAACTTTGGCTCAGTTATAGTGTTTCGCGACATGCATTTGCTGACAGGAGCCATTGATGGATCTGTGGGAAAGCTATAAAACCAGCGTGTTTTTGTGTCATCAGCCACTGGGTGACCAAATTAATTTCGCCATTATCAGTGCACAAAATCCCTTTGGTGATGTGAAGCACCATCAGTTAAACCTGACTTTAGATTGTCAGTTCGAAACCCGCCTGAATGCCGCCCATCTGCCACATCGCCGTGTGATTGGCGCTTCACCGGATTTATCTTTTCAGGAACAAAGCTGGGCCGTATTGTGTGACAAAGCGACCGCAGTTGATTTAGCGCGTAAGTTTGGTCAGAACGCCATTTATTGGGTTGAAGGCGGTGAGCTGTATCTGGTGCCGGCGCTTTATCATAATCGTGAAGAGTATCTTGGCAGCTATCGCAGCCGGCAGATTTATCTGGCGGACTGAAAAGCAGCAGTGTAAAAAAAGGCGCCAATGGCGCTTTTTTGTTTTCGCAGTTAATCAGCCGCTGAATTTACTGAAGTACACGACAAAACCCTGCTGACGAGCCAGCTCTTTCACGTTACCAAAAGCCGCCTGCAGCCACTGCGCATAAGGTAAATGCGCATTAGCAACTAAAGTCAGAGTGCCGCCGGTTTGCAGATGTTGTTTGCACTGGCTGATAAAACGCTCAGCCACGGACAGATCAGTTTTGAGGCCAGTGTGAAACGGCGGGTTACTGACAATGTGCTGAAACTTCGGCAGGTCAGTACTCAAACCATCCTGACAACGCACCTGAGCCTGTAACTTGTTCAGCGCCAAAGTTGCAGTCGCTGAGGCTGTTGCCAGCGCACAGATGTCGGTCGCATAGAGTTCAATGGCAGGATGCTGCAATTTCAGCAGTGCGCCAATGATGCCGGCGCCGCAGGCGAAATCCAGTACTTTACCGCTTTGCACATGGCCAAGCTGTTGCAGAAACAAGGCTGTGCCTGCATCGAGCTTACCGTGGTTAAACACACCAGGCAGCGAGCAGAATTCCAGGTCTTTGCTGACACCTGCGACTTTGGAGCTTAACTTAAACCGGCCAAAATCCTGTTTTGGCAGTGGCTTTGCAAAAAGACCAGTTAAGGCAAACCACAAACAATGCTTGGCGTTATCCAGTTTATGCGCATGTAAGCCAAATTTCGCCGCATGTGCGACCAGGCTTTTGATGCCACCTTTGTTATCGCCGACCAGATAAATCTGACTGTCGGCGTGAAGCACTGCGCTGAGTTCGGCCAGCGTAAAGGCCAGCTGTTCTTTGCTTTTGGGGTAAAACAGCACCACAGTGTCGAATTTATCCGTAGCTTCAAGCCGGGCTGCAAAATAACAGGCGTTAGCACGGCTAAAAGCTTTGGCGACTGCAGCATCAGTGCAATAGACACTGTAATCGACGCCGGCACTGCTCAGCTCCTGCGCCAAATCATCGGCCATCGGCTCGACCAGCAGTACTTTGCCTTGTAAATCGTTGAGGTTGCGCAGCAGCAACTGGCTTTGCGGGAATAACATCAGGCTTGACGCTCAAACATCAAATCCCAAACGCCGTGGCCAAGATTAACGCCGCGATTTTCGAATTTGGTTAAAGGCCGGTGTTCCGGTCTTGGCACATACTTTTGGTCTGTTGCGAGGTTGCGGTAGCCTTCAGCAGCGCTCATCACTTCCAGCATATGTTCGGCGTAGTTTTCCCAATCGGTTGCCATATGGAACACACCACCGATTTTGAGCTTCTGGCGTAACATCTGCACAAATTCCATCTGTACTATGCGGCGTTTATGGTGGCGTTTTTTATGCCAAGGGTCCGGGAAAAATAACTGAATTGTGTCCAAAGATGCGTCAGCAATACAGTCGCGCAGCACTTCAACCGCGTCATGTTCGAATAACCGCAGGTTAGTCACACCGGCAGTTTCCGCTTCACCAAGGCAAGCGCCGACACCGGGTTTATGCACTTCGATACCGATAAAATCCTGCTCTGGTGCAGCTTTGGCCATTGCCACCAGCGATTTACCCATACCAAAACCGATCTCCAGCACCACTGGGGCTTTGCGGCCAAAAACCTGTTCTAAATCATATAGTTCGTTTTGGTATTCGAGGCCGAGTGTTGGCCAGAATAATTCCAGACTACGTTGCTGACCTTTGGTCAGGCGGCCTTCACGCAGAACAAAACTGCGGATCCGACGCAGATATTTCGGCTCATCAGCCGCTGTTGCTGCATCCGGCAGATCCGGTTGCGCTAAAACTGACTGGTCGGGATTGGCTTGCTGACTCATCGGGAACTCCGCATAAAAAAGGCCGCATATTATGCCGTTTGTGCGCCCTTTGCTCAACCAGCATCTGCTGTCGATGGGTATGACGGGCCACACTGTTGGCAGTTGAAGCCGGGCCGTTTAGACTGCGCGCAGCAGATATTCAGTGAGATTTAGCAGTGAGCAGTAGCCATAACCAGTCAGCCCCTCGCAATCAGCACGAGATCACCAAGCAAGTGATCAACTGGCAACACAGCCACGGCCGCCATCAATTGCCGTGGCAGCAGGATGTGACGCCTTATAAAGTGCTGGTGTCGGAACTGATGCTGCAACAGACGCAGGTCGCAACTGTGATCCCGTATTTTCAGCGTTGGATGCAAACGTTTCCGACAGTGCAGGCGTTAGCTGCAGCGCCGGAAGATGAAGTGATGCGGCTGTGGCAAGGGCTTGGTTATTATGCCCGGGCGCGTAATTTGCAAAAAGCCGCGCGTTTTATCACTGAATTAGGTGAGTTCCCGGCCACGCTGGAAGCATTACTGCAAGTACCAGGCGTTGGCCGTTATACCGCCGGCGCCATTATGTCTTTTGCCTATCAGCAGCATGGGCCTATTGTTGATGGCAATGTGCGGCGGCTTTACTGCCGGTTGTTTGCCTTGGAAGGCGTGCCGAATACACCAGCACTGGAAAAACAACTGTGGGCCAAAGCCGAACAGCTGACCCCGCAATATCAGGAGCCGCATGCCGATTGTCGTGCTTTTGCTCAGGGTTTATTGGACTTAGGCGCTACCGTTTGCAAACCCCGTCAGCCTCTTTGTGAACAGTGCCCGCTTGCCAGCCACTGTCAGGCACTGGCACAGCACCGCATCAGTGATTTCCCCAACGCCAAA
>CAMLNG010000036.1 GCA_946481195.1 uncultured Chromatiaceae bacterium | reverse complement strand
CGACCACCGGCGAAAAGCTGACTGCGCCGTTGTCTTCGTACAGCACTACTTGTTTTTCCAGCGCTTTACGTTCGACCAGCGCGATGGCGGCTTCGTATTTATTATCAAAAGCGGCATGAATGGCTTTTTTCCGGCGCTGATAACCCGGGTTATCAAAAGCGGCCGGGAAAGTGTCGAGCAACTCGTCGATCAGCGCCTCAAGTTTTTTCACCAACACCCGGCCTTCACCAGGCAACAGCCGTAAGGTTTGCGGCGTGCGCTCATCGTCAAAATTATTTAAATAACACCAGTCGTCCGGCGTTTCTTTTTCGCTGGCCGCCTGCTGCAAAATGTCCTGTACTAAGGTGAAACGCCCCAGTGCAGGCTCCCCCATCACATAGAGGTTATAGCCCGGCATATCCATGCCGATGGCAAAACTCAGCGCTGCTTTGGCGCGGTCCTGACCGATAAAAGTACTGCTGTAGCCGGCCACATCCAGCGCATCTTTGATTTGTGCTTCATCCAGCTGCGGCGACAGCTGTGTCGCCTGTAAGGCCAGTGCCTGAAGTTTTGCCTCGGCAGCTTTGTTTACTGCATTTTGCGTCATGCCAGAAATTCCTTCACTACGGATGCAGGCATACTAACAAAATCAGTAGCCTGCCGAAAAATTTATCTGAACAAAGTGCCGCTGCTGCAGGCTGACCTGAGCGGCACAGGCTACAGAACTGTCTTTATACCGGCAGGCCACGGCGCAAAAAATGGCCGCCGCCGCAGGCCGGGCATGACAACAGTTCAGCCGGGTGATTGTAATGCAGACTTTCGCCACAGACACGACAGACATAAAGCCCCATCCCTACCGTCTCGCCCTGCAAATACAGGCCCTGATGCGACAGGTCCTGCTCCAGCTCCTGCCATTCGACCTGAGTTTTGTCAGTGACCTGCGCCAGTGCCTGCCATAAAGTCTCAGGCCAGATTGACGGCGGCTGCGATTGTTGTTGCTGGCGAAAGAAGGTTTCGATAAAGAGCTGCGACTCGTATGCGGTCAGGTCGCGGCCAGCTTTTAGATAGGCCGTCAGCGTGTCCGCCACTTCAACGACGGGCCTTAGCCCAGGTTCTAGCTGGCTCTGCAGCGTCAATTCCAGCTGCTGTAACCACTGCCGGTATTTTTGCAATAACTCAGACATAACCACCTCACAGATGCAGAACTCTTTGCGTCAGTATAGCGCTGCGGTTATCACCCGCCCTGCAGTTACCTCAGTGCCACCGTAAGACAAATGGAAGGATAGCGTTTTGTATATTATTTGTACCGATTTGACCAATCAATGTGGTTTTTCTGTGAAGTCATCGCAATTTTGTTGTGCCTGAAATCCTGACTAATTAGTTTGTGCGCGCTGCAGCATCCGTACCCATTTTATGAAGACAACCTTTCTCCCTGCGATCATGACGTGAGGGATGTTGCAGCAAACAAGTCACTAAGAGGATATCCAGGATGTACAAAAATAATAAACTGGCGATTGCAGTACAAATCGCTTTAAGTCTGGGTCTGGTCAGCCAGGCACAGGCTCAGGAAGCCAAGGCCGACGACAAAGTCGAACGGATTGAAGTTACCGGTTCTAAAATCAAACGTATTGGTGAATTATCGCCAACGCCAGTCACTGTTATCACCGGCGACTCGATCGTTGACGCTGGTGTCACCAACGTGGGTGAGCTGCTGAACGATATGCCAAATGCGGTAACAGGTCTGTCACCGGAAACCACCAATAACACTATTTTCGCTTCAGGCCTGAATAACACGGCGCTGCGTGGTTTAGGCACCAACCGCACCCTGGTGCTGGTGAACGGCCGTCGTTTTGTTGGCTCGAATCCGGGTAACAGCGCGGTTGACCTGAACAATATCCCAACAGCCATGGTTGAGCGGATCGAAGTCTCAACTGGTGGTGCATCTGCAGTGTATGGTTCAGACGCCGTCGCCGGCGTGGTGAATATCATTACGAAAAAATCTTTTAACGGTTTTGAAGTCGACGCCGCGACCAGCCGGCCACAACAAGATGGCGGCGAAGAAGATTTCTACAGCCTGACCTTTGGTAACAGCGAAGGCAAATCTGATTTTATTGCTAACCTGACCTACTCAGAACAGTCGCAGATCCGCGGCAGCCAGCGTGATTTCGTCCGCGACGGCCTGATCATGATCGACAACCCGGCCAATAAAACCGGTACTGACGGCATCCCGGGACGTATCCTGTGGGAAAAAACCGGTAACCCAATTTTGATCAACTACGGCAAAACGGGTACCTTTGCGGTCGGTGGTAAAAACTACGTATTCGCCAATGACGGCTCAGTGCGTCCTTTTGATATGAATGGCGGCACCGCTTATCCATTTGTGGCGGGCAGCGCCAATAACAGCCGTTATTTGTCAGCCGATGGCGCACCAGGTGATGGTTATAACACGCTGGACCATACCTATCTGCGTACCCCGCTGGAACGTATCAACCTGAATATGAACTACGGTTATCAAATTAATGATGATCACCGGTTCACTTTCGAGTCCACTTATTCCAACACCAAAGCCTTCGGTGAAAGCTCTCCTGCATTTTTTGTGTTAAGCGGCGCCAATGGCATTGACCCGCTGAACCCGATGCTGACCGACAGCGCCCGCAAGTTCTTTGCTGACAATAAAGTCACGTCATCGATTCAGAACACTTACCTGGCCGATATTTTCGGCAACCGTAAATACGACCAGAACCGGACGCTGGCGCGCGCTGCTATTGGTCTGGAAGGTCTGTTAACAGACACCTGGGGCTATGAAGCTTACGCCCAGAAAGGCCATGTTGATGCCAACTCCAAATGGTTTGGTGAAATGCTGGAAGACCGTTTCTATGCGGCGATCCAGGCCACCCGTGATGCCAAAGGTAATATCGTTTGTAAAGATGAAGCTATGCGTGCGCAAGGTTGTGTGCCACTGAATATTTACGGTTCAGGGATGGCCTCGCAAGCGGCACTGGATTGGGTCCGCACTGATGCGATGCGTGATGCTACGCTGGATCAGGATGTTGCTGGTTTCACGGTTACCGGTGATATTTATGAACTGCCAGCCGGTATTGTCAGCTCTGCTTTTAGTGCTGAATACCGCAAAGAGCGTTCTTCATCGCTGCCCGATCCGGCCATGCGTTCAGGCGCTTTGTTTAACAACCAGTCGTCACCATTATCCGGTGAATTCTCAGTGCGCGAAGCTTCTGCCGAATTCTCTATTCCGTTATTGGCTGACCTGGCTTATGTCAAAGACCTGACGCTGGAAACCGCATTCCGCGCTATGGACTACAGTACGACCGGTAGTGAAAATGCCTGGAAAATCAGTCTGAACTACACCATCAATGACGACCTGAAACTGCGTTTGAACCGCTCGAAGTCAGTGCGTGCACCAAACATCGGTGAATTGTACAACCCACCAGGCCAGACGTTCAGCTCATTGACAGATCCATGTCAGCAACTGCGTATTGACAGCGCTGGTGTATATAAAGCCAACGTCGAGAAAAACTGCCGCGCCGATGGTATGCCACAAGGCTGGTCACCTACTCCGGCCTGGGTTAATGGCGGCACTAAACCAGGTTTCATCATCGGTAACACTGATCTGAACAGTGAACGGGCTTACGACATCACAGCTGGTTTTATTTATACGCCAGCGTACCTGGATGGTTTCAGCCTGACCGTGGACTACTGGTCATTCAAAATTGCTGACATGATCGAAAGCCACACCGCGCAAAACGTGGTCAACTTCTGTTATCAGCTGGATAGCCTGGATAACCCGTACTGTTCACTGTTCACCCGTGATGCTGTGACCCGTGATATCACCAACTACTTCGTGAAACCGGTGAACTCGGCCTCTGCTGAACTGTCTGGTTACGATATTGAGACCAACTATAAGTTTGACCTGAACGGTTATGGTGCGTTAGACCTGCGTTTAATCGCCACTTATACCGAGAAATGGGATCAAAACACCACAGGTCGTACCGGTGATGATCGCAAGTATGCAGGCACTTATGACACTTTCCGCTGGAAAGGCCGTTTCAACGCCAACTACAGCTATGAAGATCTGGCTGTGGTGTTAGGCGCTACTTATATTCACAGCTCAGTCTGGGATCGCAACTCCTGGACACCTGAAGTGAATAACTTCAACGACATCGGCTCTTATATTGCCTGGGATTTAACCGGTAAATATAACCTGACGCCAGAGTTACAAGTGCGCGCCGGCGTGCTGAACCTGGCCGACCGTCAGCCAGTGCGTAACCCGAATACTTATAACTCGGGTGAACACTATGACATCCTGGGCCGTCGTCTGACACTGGGCGTGAACTACAAGTTCTAAACCCTGATATAATTCAGTCCTGAATCAAAGGAGAGGCTTGCCTCTCCTTTTTTTCGCCTGTCAAATTCCAGCATTGGTCGCAGCCGGGTTGCCCGCTCCGGTCAACACCGACATGCTGCTGATTTTTTGCAGGAGCCTGGCACATGCAGCATCACCTGAAAAACCCGCTGAAACACAGCTTTAGTCCAATCATCTTGTTACTGCTTAGTGCAAGCTTGCCGTTAGCTGCCACACCATATTTTCCGCCTGCCGGCCAATGGGCTGAAGCTAAACCACAAAGCCTGCAGGTGAATGCGACTTTATTACGGCAGGCGGTGGATTATGCCGCTGCCAGCGAGAATAAAGCGCCCAAAGATCAGGCGATTGTGCAGGCCACAACTTTTGGCGCGAAAGAGCCTTATGACCAAATCATCGGCCCAATGAGTGTAAGGGCCAGCGCCAATGGCCTGATTGTGTATCAGGGCAAAGTCATCGCGCGCTGGGGCGATGTCGACAAAGTCGATATGACCCACAGCATCAGCAAAACTTTTTTAACCACTGTGACC
Source organism: uncultured Chromatiaceae bacterium (assembly GCA_946481195.1). The sequence continues at coordinate 9,417 of CAMLNG010000036.1, read as the reverse complement.
GGCCTTGCCTGGCAGCACGGCCTGATCCAAAACCTTAACGATAAAGTTGCACCTTACATGCCTCAAGGTAGCGATTTATATCAAGGCACGCATAACAGCCAAATCCGCTGGGAACATTTACTGCGTCAAAGCAGCGACTGGCAAGGCACTTTGTGGGGCAAACCGGACTGGGCCGACCGGCCCGAAGGCAAAACTCCGGCCGACTGGCCACAACGACCACTGCGTACCCCCGGCACTTATTATAAATACAATGACGTGCGGATGAACCTGCTGGCACTGTCCACTTTATATGTCTGGCGCAAACCACTGCCGCAAGTGCTGAATGAACACATCATGCGGCCGATTGGCGCATCGTCGACCTGGCGCTGGCATGGTTATGACAACAGCTGGATTGAACTCGATGGTCAGAAAATTCAGTCGGTGTCCGGTGGCGGCCACTGGGGCGGCGGCATGTTCATCAATGCCTGGGACCTGGCTCGTTTTGGCTATCTGTTTTTACGCGATGGCAACTGGAATGGTCAGCAGCTGGTAAGCGCGGAATTTATTCAGCAGGCACGCAGCGGTGGTCCGGCGAATCCGCAATACGGCTTTGCCAACTGGTTTTTAAATACTGACCAAAAAGCCCTGCCCGCAGCGCCCGCTTCTGCCATCACCTTTGAAGGGGCTGGCCGCAATGTGATTTATCTGGACAAAGAACATGACTTATTAATAGTCACGCGCTGGATTAGCAACGGCACTGAACTGAATCAGTTGGTTGAAAAAGTACTCAGTGCATTGCCGGTAGCCAAATAATCCAATTTGATTGGCAAAAGCACAGTGCACATCCTGTTTCAGGCCTTCGTGGCAGTTGTTGCCACAGGCCTGAATGCGTTATCCTAACGGCAAATTGCTTTTATTTTTTTGCCAATATCCCTCGTGATATTTATCTGTTGAGATCCTTCGCATGCAAGCACCAGAACAAAACACTCAGGCCCCTTCAGCACAAGCAGCCGCTTATGAGCCGCGCCTGATTGAAACCGCCTTACAACAGCACTGGGCTGACTCCAAAGCCTTTAAAGTGACTGAACAGCCGGGCAAAGAAAAATATTATTGTCTGTCGATGTTTCCTTATCCAAGTGGCCGGCTGCATATGGGCCACGTGCGCAACTACACCATTGGGGACGTGATCAGCCGCTTCCAGCGCATGCAAGGCAAAAACGTGATGCAGCCAATGGGCTGGGATGCTTTTGGTCTGCCGGCTGAAAACGCCGCCATCGCCAATAAAACCGCACCGGCCAAATGGACCTACGCCAATATCGAATATATGAAAAACCAGCTGAAACGCTTAGGTTTTGGCTATGACTGGGACCGTGAAATCGCCACCTGCAAACCAGAATATTACAAGTGGGAACAATGGTTCTTCACCAAGCTGTTTGAAAAAGGTCTGGTCTACAAAAAAATGGCCACAGTCAACTGGGACCCGGTGGACCAGTGTGTACTGGCGAACGAGCAAGTCATCGACGGCCGCGGCTGGCGTTCAGGCGCTTTGGTCGAGCAGCGCGAGTTGGCCCAGTGGTTTATCAAAATCACCGATTACGCCGAAGAATTACTCAATGATTTAGACCAGCTGGACGAGTGGCCAGAGCAGGTCAAAACCATGCAGCGCAACTGGATCGGCCGCTCAGAAGGCGTTGAAATCAAATTCAGCCTGGGTGGTTCCAGCTACGACTTCACGATTTACACCACTCGCCCTGATACCTTATTCGGCGTGACTTATGTCGCTATTGCGCCGCAGCACCCGCTGGCGCAAAAAGCCGCTAAGCTCGACGACAAGCTGGCTGCTTTTATCGAAGATTGCAAAGGCAACAAAGTAGCTGAAGCCGATATGGCGACGATGGAGAAAAAAGGTCATCCGACCGGCTTCTTTGCGGTGCACCCATTAACCGGTGAACAGGTACCGATTTTTGTCGCCAACTTCGTATTGATGGACTACGGTTCAGGCGCTGTGATGGCAGTCCCTGGCCACGACCAGCGCGACTATGAATTCGCCACCAAATACGGCCTGAAAATCAAGCAAGTGGTAGCACCTGCAGCAGGCTCAGACTCTGTAGTAGATCTCAGCAAGGCCGCCTTTACCGAAAAAGGTGTGCTGATCAATTCCGGCGAATTTGACGGTCTGGATTTCAGCGCCGCCTTTAAAGCCATTTCAGACACCCTGGTGGCTAAAGGTGTCGGCCAGGTCAAGGTCAATTACCGCTTACGCGATTGGGGCGTGTCCCGTCAGCGTTACTGGGGTGCGCCAATTCCGGTGCTGACGCTGGAAGATGGCACGCAAGTGCCGGTGCCAGCAGATCAGCTGCCGGTGCGTTTACCGGAAGACGTGGTGATGGACGGCGTTAAATCACCAATCAAAGCCGACCCGGAGTGGGCCAAAACCACTTACAACGGCAAAGCCGCTTTCCATGAAACCGATACCTTTGACACTTTTATGGAATCCAGCTGGTACTACGCCCGCTACTGCAGCCCGGACAGCACAGACATGATGCTAGACCCGGCCAAAGCCAACTACTGGTTGCCGGTCGACCAGTATATCGGCGGGATTGAACACGCCATTCTGCATTTATTGTACTCACGCTTCTTCCACAAGCTGATGCGCGACGTCGGTCTGGTGCAGTCTGATGAGCCGTTTAAGCGCCTGTTATGTCAGGGCATGGTGCTGGCGGAAACTTTCTACCGCGACAACGAAGGCGGCAGCAAAACCTGGTTCTCGCCACAAGACGTTGCGGTCGAGCGCGACGACAAAGGCCGCATCATCGGTGCTGTGCTGAAATCTGACGGCCAGAAAGTTGAATCAGCCGGCATGAGCAAAATGTCTAAGTCGAAAAATAACGGCATTGACCCGCAAACCGTCATCGACCAATACGGCGCGGATACAGTGCGCCTCTTTATGATGTTTACCTCGCCACCAGAGCAAACCCTGGAATGGCAGGATTCAGCAGTAGAAGGCGCGCTGCGCTTCCTGCGCCGGGTCTGGACGCTGGTCAATGAATTTAATACCTTTGGTCCGTTAGAAGCTCTGGACAAAGCCGCGTTAAATGCTGACCAAAAAGCGCTGCGCCGTGAACTGCATAAAACCATCGCTAAAGTGACCGACGACATCGGCCGGCGTTATACCTTTAACACCGCCGTTGCTGCCATCATGGAGCTGATGAACAAGCTGCAAAAAGCGCCTACTGAGACGGCTCAGGATAAAGCAGTACTTGGCGAAGCCATTATCGCCGTACTGCAACTGCTGAACCCAATCACACCACACCTGTCACAGCACCTGTGGAAAGCGCTGGGTTACACCACTGAGCTGGAGCACAGCGGCTGGCCTGTAGTGGACGAGTCTGCGCTGGTTGAAGACGCAAAACTCGTGGTCGTGCAAATCAACGGTAAAGTGCGCAGCAAAGTCACAGTCGCTATTGATGCAACTCAGGACGACGTGCTGGCACTGGCTAAAGCCGAAGAAAACGTGCAGCGTTACCTTGAAGGCGTTGAGCTGAAAAAAGTCGTGTACGTGCCAGGTAAATTACTGAGTCTGGTGGTCGGCTGATGCGCGCCTTGCGCCTGCCTGCCCTGCTGTTACCGCTGCTGCTGAGCCTACTGCTCAGCGGTTGCGGCTTCCAGCTGCGGGGCTCGTTGCCGCTGGAAAAATATCCGGCGGTGTACCTGCAAGGGGACAAACACTCAGAGCTGTTGCAGCAACTGGGTGCGCAGCTCGAGCGGAATCAGGTCAGGCTGCTCGACAGCTCAGACGCCCAATCCGCCATTTTTGTGCTGGATTCAGACAGCCTGCAGCGCCGCACCCTGTCGTTGTTCCCTAACGGTCAGGTGGCAGAATACGAACTGATTTATAAGGTGAATTATCAGTTGGTGTTGCCAGGGCAAGAACCCCGTCCTTACCAGATTGAGCTGTACCGCGATTATCAGGACGACCCGTCGCGCGCACTGGCCAAATCCAAAGAGCTGGATCTGATGTTGACCGAACTGCGTCAGCAGGCGGTCGCCCGCATTATCCGTCAGTTCGGCCGGCTGTAAGCCATGCTGAAACTCTATGCCAATCAACTGGCTGCCAGCTTAAAAAAACAGCTGGCGCCGGTTTATCTGGTGTTTGGCGAAGAGCCATTACAAAAACTGGAAAGCCTCGATGAGATCCGCGCCGCTGCGCGTGCACAGGGTTTTACCGAGCGGCAAAGTTATTTGCTTGAAGCCCAGCTTGACTGGGATAGCCTGTTTGGTGAATTTAACAGCCTGTCATTATTTTCCGACCGTAAGCTGATTGAACTCGATTTGGGCACCAGCAAAATCACCCCGGCCCAACAAGAACAGCTGAAAAAAATCCCGTCCATGCTGCACCCTGATGTCTGTTTGGTGTTGCACGCCGCGCGCAACAGCGGTGAATTCAGTAAAACCAGCTGGTTTAAAACCTTGTCTGAGCAAGGTGTGCAGGTGCAGTTTTATCCGCTGGATGACAATCAGTTTATGCGCTGGCTGAAAGAGCGCGCGCAGCTGCTCGGCCTCAAGTTACAGACAGACGCGCTGCAACTGTTACAGCATCACGCTGCCGGCAACTTATTAGCAGCGCGGCAAGAATTGGAAAAACTGGCGCTGACCGCGCCCGGGCAATGGCTCGATGGCGCTTTTTTACAGCAGTACCTCGCCGACCAGTCGCATTTTACCGTGTTTCAGCTGGTGGATGCTTTATTGGCCGGTCAGGGCGAAGAAGCGCTGCACCGGCTCGACCGGCTGTTACAACAGGACACTGAGCCTGTGATCATCGCCTGGCAACTGCAAAAGGAAGCCACGACTTTACTGGCGCTGCAACAAGCCGGACAGGTTGGCGACGAGCAATATAAAAAACACGGCATCTGGCCAAAACGCCAGCCGCTGTATCAACAGGCGCTGCTGCGGTTATCACCGAACTGGTTACATTTTTTGCTGCAGGAATTGCAGGTGTTTGACCGCAGTTTTAAATCCGGTCAGTTAAGTCACCCGGAAACTGCGCTGGCGCATCTGGTGACATTGTTTATCAAACCTGTGCCCAAAGTGTTTGCACTGCAACAGCTGGTCGCCGGGGATTAACTGATGGCTCCGGCTTCGCCCAAACTGCGCGGCTTTTACGGCGGCACTTTTGACCCTATCCATCAGGGGCATTTGCAATCTGCACTTTATGTGCAGCAAGCCTGTCAGCTCGACAGCCTCGACCTGTTACCTTGTCATTTGCCGCCACACCGCGATTCGCCAAGCAGCAGCACGCATCGGGCGGAAATGGTTCGCCTGGCGATAGCGTCTTATCCGCAGCTGCAGCTGAACCTGCTTGAACTCCAGCGCGACACGCCGTCCTACACCGTTGATACCCTGACTGAATTAAAACAGCAGTATCCGGCGGATATTTTGTGTTTTGTCATTGGCATGGACTCGTTATGTTATTTCACCCGCTGGCATCGCTGGCCCGATATTCTCACGCTTTGTCATCTGCTGGTGTTACAAAGGCCGGGCTACAGCGCAGCCTCCGGCGATGCACCGAGGCTGCTGCAGCAATTTGGCTGTGCTGCAGCAGATACTTTACGTCAGCACAACGCAGGTCAGATCCTGCTGCTGCAGAATCCGCCAATCGACGTTTCCGCGACCGCAATTCGCAGCGGAGAAGCCGCTGCGACTTTGCAAATCGCTGCGGTTCAGGCCTACATCCGGCAGCATGGTCTGTATCAGCGCTGAAAGTGCGCTAATTCGCCAGAACAGGGCTTTTCCGGCTTTGGCTTGGGCAACAGAAACTGTTAACATGCAGCGTTAAAGATTGAAGGACCCGCTCAGTGCACAGCGAACAATTAGCCGCTTTTGTCGTCGATAAACTCGACGACATGAAAGGCCGCGATATCATCCAGTTAGATGTCAAAGGCAAATCTTCTGAAACCGAATTTATGGTGATTTGCTCCGGCACGTCCAACCGCCATACCCGCGCTGTGGCTGGTTATCTCATCAGCGAAGCCCGCAAAGCCGGCTTACATATTGTCGGTACCGAAGGCGACCGTTCTGCAGAATGGGTGCTGATCGACTTAGGTGACGTGGTCGTGCATGTGATGCAGGAAGAAAGCCGGCAGTTTTATCAGCTGGAAAAGCTCTGGGCGGCCTGAACCATGAAACTCATCCTGATTGCTGTGGGGACCAAAATGCCTGGTTGGGTCACGACCGGCTTTGAAGAATATGCCCGGCGGTTTCCGCGTGATATGCCGTTTGAGCTGGTCGAAATTCCGGCTGGCAAACGTGGCAAAAATGCCGACATCAAACGTATTCTCGATATCGAAGGCGAAAAAATGCTGGCTGCTGTGCCCAAAGGCGCCCGCATCATCACGCTCGAGGTCGAAGGCGGCAACTGGTCCAGTCCGCAACTGTCACAGAAACTGGTGCAGTGGCAGCACGATGGCCGCGACGTCTGTTTGTTAGTGGGCGGGCCTGAAGGCCTGGCGCCAGCCTGCATCGCCGCCAGCGAAGGCAAGTGGTCCTTGTCAGCGCTGACCTTGCCGCATCCGTTGGTCCGGGTGGTACTGGCGGAAAGCCTGTACCGCGCCTGGAGTATCAGCACCAACCATCCTTATCATCGCGAGTAACGGATGCAAAAACGCCGTATTGCCATTGCCGATGTTGCTTTTGAGACGCTGCTGTTTAATCGCCGCGCTGTCATCGCTTTTGGTTTTATTTTGCTGTGCTTTGGCATTCTGATCGCCAATCTGTATAACCTGCAGGTGCTGCGCTACGAAGAATACTCAACCCGCGCCGACGGTAACCGTATCAAGCTGGTGCCTTTATCGCCTAATCGCGGCATGATTTTCGACCGGCGCGGCACTTTACTGGCAGAAAATGCGCCGGTGCACTCGGTCGAACTGGTGCCGGAACAAGTACCGGACCTCGCGGCGACTGTTGAACAAATCGCCGCTATTATCGAGATCACACCAGAACAGAAAACCGATTTTTTCAAAGAAGTCAAAGCCCAGCGTCGGTTTAAAAGTATCGCGTTAAAAGAGCTTTTGACCGAGCAGGAAGTGGCGCGCCTGGCCGTGCACCTGCACAAACTCAAAGGCGTGACTTTAGAAGCCCGCTTAACCCGGCATTATCCATACGGCGACTTGCTGACGCATGGCCTTGGCTACATCGGCAAAATTAACGACAAAGAATTTAAACAGATTGATGAAAGCGGCCAGAGCGCGAATTACGCCGCCACCCGCGATATCGGCAAAATCGGTATCGAAAAATTTTATGAAACCCAGCTGCATGGTACCGTCGGTTTTCAGGAAGTCGAGGTGAATAACCGCGGCCGGGTGATCCGCACGCTGCGCGAACAACCGGCGATTTCCGGTGATGATTTGTATCTGACGCTGGATTTAGGCCTGCAATTAAAAGCGCAGGAAGCTTTGGGCGAAAATCGCGGCGCCATTGTGGCACTGGACCCACGCACAGGCGGTATTCTGGCGTTTTACTCTAATCCCTCCTACGACCCGAATTTGTTTGTGCATGGTATCAGTGGCAAAAACTACCGAATGTTGCTGAATTCACCGGACCGGCCTTTGGTGAACCGGATGACACAAGGCGTTTATCCACCGGCGTCGACTGTAAAACCGCTGATGGCTGTCGCCGGCCTTGAAGCCGGCATCGTCACTGAGTCAACCCGGGTGCCAGATCCTGGGTTTTACCGCCTCCCCCGGGTCAGCCGGCCCTGGCGTGACCATATAAAATGGGGACACGGTTATGTTGACGTCTACACCGGCATCACCAAAAGCTGTGACACCTATTTCTACGACCTTGCCTACAAAATGGGCGTCGACCGGATCTCTGACTTTATGCAAAAAGCCGGTTACGGGCATTTATCTGGCATTGATATCGGTGAAGAAACCTCGGGTTTGATGCCAAGCCGCGAATGGAAAAAAGTCCGCCGTAAACAAAACTGGGGACCGGGAGATACCATTAACATCGGCATCGGCCAGGGTTACTGGCAGTCGACACCGCTGCAAATCGCCCTGACCACTTCAACACTGATTAATGATGGCGCCCGTATCACACCACGCCTCGGCGAAAGTTTTCGCAACAGCAGTCAGCAGACCTCGCTGTTAAAGCCGCTGGAACAGGTTATCGAAGTGGTTAATCCGCAAAATTGGGCCATCGCGCGCGAGGCCATGTATCGTACTGTACTGGAAGGTGGCACTGCACACGGTGCATTTATTGGTGCGACTTACACCGCGGGCGGTAAAACCGGCACTGCACAGGTAATTAATATCGCGGCCGGCGTGAAATACAAAGCCAGTAACATCAATGAGCGGCATCGTGATAACGCGCTGTTTGTTGGTTATGCGCCGCATGACAAACCTGAAATTGTCATCTCTGTTATTGTCGAAAACGTTGCCAGTGGTGGTGGTGGTACCAATGCCGCGCCTGTTGCCCGCCAGCTGATGGATTATTATTTCTCTGACCAATACAACAATCCGGTTTTGCCTGATCGCGCAACAGTCCAAAAAATTCAGGCCGAGCGTGCTGCAGCCATGATTGCGCGCGAACAACGTTATGCCGAAGAAGCCGCGCGGGAAAAAGCAGCGAAGGCGCTGGCTGCAGAAAAAGCCAATCAGCATAAAGCCGGCGCTGAAACCCCAGCCCCAGTCAGTACTGAAAATAATACTGACAATGTACCAGCCCGCGGTCAGCCGCAAAACGCTGCGCCTGTCATTGAAACGCCGGAGCCTGAAGATCTGCCGGCTCCTCAGCTGGACGATGAAGGTCAGCAGCAAGAAGGCCAGCAACAAAATCAGCAGCAAAGTGGCAATCAACCGACGGGCGCGACCAGCGGAGGCCGCAGATGAACAGTTTTATTGAGAACACCAATGACCGCCTGCAGCGCTGGCATATCGACCTGCCGCTACTGCTTGGTCTGCTGATCGCCACTATTCTTGGGTTGGTGACTTTGTATAGTGCCGACGGCCAGGATTTAATCAAACTGGAGCAGCAGACAGCGCGGCTTGGTTTTGCCCTCATCGTGATGTTTGCCCTCGCCCAGGTCAATCCGAAAACTTACCAGCATTGGTCAGTGCCTTTGTACGGCTTTGGCGTAGTAATGCTGGTACTGGTTGAACTGTTCGGTTATACCGCGAAAGGTTCAACCCGTTGGCTGGACCTGGGTTTTACCAAATTTCAGCCGTCAGAGGTCATGAAACTGGCGGTGCCGATGGCCGTCGCCTGGTACATGGGTAACCAACCCATTCCGCCGCGTATCCGCGATATTTTAACCGGCTTTGTGATTTGTCTGGTGCCGACTTTACTCATCGCCAAACAACCCGACCTCGGCACTTCTATTCTGGTTTGTGTCGCTGGTGTCTTTGTGATTTTTTTCAGTGGCATGAGCTGGAAAATCAT
>CAMLNG010000035.1 GCA_946481195.1 uncultured Chromatiaceae bacterium | reverse complement strand
TCGGAGCAGTTAAGCAGCCAAAATTGTAGTTTTTTTTCAGATGCTCGCTATATTCTGTAATTTAATTACATTAAACTAATGCAGTTCGAACCGGGCACCCGCCCGGTTTTTGCCAATCAACAGGCAGGAGTTGCCAATGCCAAGAAGAACCAAAATAGTCGCCACGCTAGGTCCAGCCACTAATACCCAGGCCGCCATTGAAAAATTAATTCAGGCCGGTGCCTCAGTTTTCCGTTTTAACTTCTCTCACGGCACGGCCGATGATCACAAGCAACGTGCCGCCATGGTGCGTGCTGCTGCGGCAGCCTGTAACGCCCATGTCGCCATCTTAGGTGATTTACAAGGCCCGAAAATTCGCGTTTCTACTTTCAAAAACAACAGCGTTGAACTCTCTGAAGGCCAGGAATATGTGCTTGATGCTGCTCTCGGCAAAGGCCAGGGTGATGAGACTCAAGTGGGTATCGATTATAAAGAGTTGCCGGGCGATGTTTATCCGGGCGACTTATTGCTGTTAGATGACGGTCGTATCCAGCTGGTGGTGTCGCATGTTGAAGGTAGCCGGATTGTGACTAAAGTCACCGTTGGCGGCAAGCTGAGCAACAACAAAGGTATTAACCGTCAGGGCGGCGGTTTGTCTGCGCCGGCGCTGACGGATAAAGATAAAAACGATATCGCCTTAGCTGCCGATATCGACGTCGATTATCTGGCGGTATCTTTCCCACGCACCGGTGATGATTTACGTTTAGCCCGTCAGCTGGCGCGCGCGGCCGGTTCTGAGGCCTTGATCGTATCCAAAGTAGAACGCGCTGAAGCAGTTGCTGATGATGAAACATTGGACGATATCATTCGGGCTTCTGACGCCGTGATGGTTGCACGCGGTGATTTGGGCGTAGAAATTGGTGATGCGGAGCTGGTCGGTCAGCAAAAACGTATTATCGCCCGCTCCCGTCAGCTGAACCGTGTTGTGATCACGGCGACGCAAATGATGGAAAGCATGATTGAAAACCCTATGCCAACCCGCGCAGAAGTAATGGACGTTGCCAACGCTGTGCTGGACGGCACTGATGCAGTGATGCTGTCTGCCGAAACCGCAGCCGGTAAATATCCGACAGAAACTGTTAAAGCCATGGGCCGGGTTTGTGACGGCGCTGAGAAACATCCAAAAGTTCTGTCATCAAAACACCGGATGGATGTGACCTTCACTGAAATCAGCGAAACCATCGCTTTATCAGCGATGTACGCGGCAAACCATCTGGCGGGCATCAAAGCCATTATTGCGCTGACTGAGTCTGGCTACACCGCCAAACTGATGTCACGCATTACTTCGTCGCACCCGATTTATGCGTTATCGCGTCATGTGAAAACGTTGAACAAAATGGCGTTGTACCGTGGGGTCTATCCGGTGTCATTCGACAGCCATGGTATCAGTAATGACCATATTGCCGACGAAGCAGTTGCTGCAGTGAAAAAAGCAGCCGGTCTGCAAAGCGGCGACCTGGTGATCCTGACCCACGGTGACGTGATGGAAACTGTCGGTGCTTCCAACACCTGTAAAATTGTGACAGTAAAATAAGCAGCGGTTGAAGCTTAGTTTCGATATAAAAAAGGTCGCAATCGCGACCTTTTTACTTTTAGCCTATTTAACAACAGCGAACTAGTTTTGTTGTTTTTTCTGCGCCAGATGCTGCTTTAGCAATGGCGACAAAGCGGTCGTGGCGGAGCCGGCAACCACGAGCAAGGCGCCGGTGACGGACCAGAGATTCAGGGCCTGAGCGGGCGCCGCATCTGGAAACATCCAGCTGACGATATTGGCGAACAAAATGGTCAGCAATGGCGTAATGGCGAGAACGGCGCTGACTTTCGACGCTTCCCAGTGCTCCAGTGCCTCAGCAAATGCACCATAAGCGATAATGGTATTCAGACAACAAAACGCCAGCAGACCCCATTGCAAACCAGATAACTGCAGCACAGGAGTCAAATCAATCAGTGGCAGGAAACACACTGCGCCTGCCAGATAAATAAACCACATGATTTGCTGTGAGTTAAAAGTCATCAACAGTTGCTTTTGCGCCAGCGCATAACAGGCCCAGGTGACAGCGGCAATGATCACCAGCAAAACACCCAAGCTGTCTTGATTAAACTGGGTGAGTAACACCAGGAGTCTTTCATTAAAAAACAACAACAAACCGATCACCAATAAGGTTGCACCGATTTTTTGCCAGAGTAACAGCTGCTCACGGAAGATAAAAATACCCCCCATCATCATCAGAAACGGGGCTAATTGGATCACCACCTGCGCCGTTTCTGCGGTCAGCAAATGCAAACCCATCAGATATAAGATGTAATTAGACAACAATCCGCCAATAGCGATGAGTAGCAAAGTCAGTGCTTTTTTACTCAGACCACGCACCACCGGCAATGCATTTTTTTGCCAAAGTACAACACTGACAAATAATGCCGCCACTAAAAACCGTACCCAGGTGATCGTATTTGCGCTGAGATCAACCAGCAAATGTTTTAATGCGATTGGCAGCATGCCCCACAAGACTGCGGTGACCAATGCCAGAATAAAGCCGTAAAAACTGCGGCCGGACGCCTGATGCATACCCTACCCTTAGAAAAAAAAAGCGCGGTATTGTCGTTGTTTTTGCCACATTTGTCGCCTGTTATCCGTTCTTCCTGCCGCATTTTGTCGTGTATTGAGCCCTGTTTGCGTTATATCAACCTAAAGTTGCAACTGTTGGTTTATGCTGGGGCAATCTGATGCTTTACGGGTTTGACAAATGAAAAAAATTGCTGTCCTGACCTCAGGTGGTGACGCGCCGGGAATGAATGCGGCGATCCGCGCTGTAGTGCTCACTGCCTGTCAATACGGCATTGAAGTAGTTGGATTTCGTCACGGTTTTAACGGTATTTTTCAGCGTGACTTTCAGCCGCTGGCCGTGGCCGATGTCCGTCAGATTGCCCATCGTGGTGGCACAGTCATCAAAAGTGCACGTTGCAAGCGATTGCCGGAACCTGGTGGTCCAGAACAAGCCGCCGAAATTTTGCATGAACTTGGCATTGAAGCGTTGCTGGTGATTGGTGGTGATGGTTCATTTCGTGGATGTGTGGCCTTGTCCCAATACTATCGGGGCCAGATTGTTGGTTTACCCGGCACTATCGATAATGATTTGGATGGCACTGATTTAACCATAGGTTTTGCTACAGCGCTCGAAACCGCACTGGAAGCTATCGATAAAATTCGCGATACCGCTGATGCCTTTGAACGCACTTTCCTGGTCGAAGTTATGGGACGTCACACTGGCTATCTGGCATTGTCTGCAGGCATCGCCAGTAGTGCCGAACAGATCATTTGCCCTGAATACGGTGACACTGTGGATGTGGCGGATATCGCGGCCGACATCCGCAGTTATCAGCAACAGCACGGCGCCTGCAGTTACATTATTGTGCTGGCAGAAACCATGTACCCGGCCGGGGCTGCGGCTTTAGCCCAAGAGTTGTCGGTTCAAAGTGGCACTGAATGCCGGGCTGTGGTGCTGGGGCATTTGCAGCGTGGCGGTAGTCCGGTGGGGTCAGACCGGATTTTGGCGACTAAACTGGGTGCCTATGCGGTAGAACAGCTGGTCGCCGGCCATGCCCACATGATGATGGCTGGAGAACAAGCAGGTCAAGCGGTGTTATTTCCATTGCGGCTGACCGGTGCTCAGCACAAAAAGGCCGACCCGTTTTTATTAGCCTGGCAAGACCGGATTTTACAACAACACCAGGCTGGCAGTTAAAAGCAAAACGGCGTCTGTGTGACGCCGTTTTTATTATTAAAATCAGACCTGGGTGTAAACACCTGCACCAGCTTAACTGCCAAATACAGTTTTCACCCGATCTTTATAGCTGCGGCTGACTTTTACCGACTGACCGTTGGTCAGCATCAGCTGATGTTCGCCATTGGCCAGCATCTGCAATTTGGCGATAGTACCAACATTGACGATAGCGGAGCGATGGACACGCACAAACAAACGTGGATCCAGTTCCTGCTCTAGCTCTTTCATAGTGCGGCGCAGGATGTGGGTTTGACCGTCGTTGGTGTGAATACACATATAGTCGCCGGCAGCGTCCACCCAATCGATATTTGCCACCAGCACCCGGGTAATTTCGCCGGAATCTTTAATACTGATTGCATCCGGGAATTTGTCATTCATCACCGGTTGTTCGTTATCGAGCCGGCCCAATATCTGTGCAGTGTCTTCACCGGTGAGTTTAGCCACTACTTCAGCCAGCTGGCCTTTGTGCTTGTGGTCATCGCGGGCTTCATAAACGCGCAGCAGTTTTTCCACAGCGGCCTGCAGCCGTTCAGTTTCCACCGGTTTTAATACATAATCGACGGCGCTGACGTCAAAAGCGCTCAGCGCATAATGATCAAAGGCAGTGACAAAAATCACGTAAGGCAGCTGGGTCAGTTGTTGCTGTAATTGCTTTAATACGGCAAAACCATCCAGCACCGGCATTTCAACATCCAGAAACAGTACATCCGGCTTGTGTTCCAGTACAGCGCTAATAGCTTCTTCGCCGTTACTGCACTGTGCTACTACTTCCAGTTCTTTGAATGCGGCGAGCCGCATCAGCATACCCTTTCGTGCCAACGGCTCGTCGTCTACAACGACAACTTTAAGGATGTTCTTCATTGGTTTCTTCCACCTCAAACGGGATCCGGATATTCACTTTGACACCTTGCGGCTGATTGTGAGTCAGCACCAGCGAAAAATTCTTGTCGTACAATGCGGCCAATCGCTCTCTGGTATTTACCAGACCAAGGCCGCTATTTTCTTTCGGCAGGCCAGCGTCTATTGGCATGCCCGGGCCATTGTCGGCCACTTCAATCAACAAGTCGTGGCCAAATTTACGGGCTTTAATCGCAATCAGACCACCGGTTGCTTGCCGAGCCACTGCATATTTAATGGCATTTTCAACTAATGGTTGCAAAATAAGGCTGGGTACCAGCGCGACTTCGGTATTTTCAGCGATGTCGTATTCGATGCTCAGACGTTCGGAAAATCTGACTTTTTCAATTTCCAGATACAATGCAGCAGCGTGGATTTCTTGCGCCAGCGCGACCTTTTTAATCGGGTCTTTGTAGAGGGAATAACGCAAAAAGTCGCTGAGCCGACTCAGCATTTTGTTGGCTGTGTCTGCCTCGCCGAGCATGACGAGTGTCGAAATCGCATTTAAGGTATTAAACAAAAAATGTGGGTTCAGCTGGTAGCGCAGCATTTTCAGTTGTGCTTCGTGCGCTTTATTTGAAGCGGTCAGCAGCTTTTGTTTTTCCTGCTGCAAACTTTGGTAATAGCGCACGCCAAAGTATAAACCGCTCCAGCTCAGCATCACATAAAAGGCAACCGGTGTCTGTTCGAGGTATTGCAGCCAGTCTTTTGGCCGAAAACCGTGCCGGTAGATTTCCCAGTAATTGAAGTTTTTGATGACGGACCAGCACGCCGCAGTGACTAATGAAGCCAGCAGCACGGTGGCGATTAGTGCCACCGGATGCCAGCTGCGAATGCGCTGATAGAAATAGCGAAGTGGAATGGTCAGCAGCCAGCCAGCGTAAGCGTCGAGCGCCACGACAATGAGATAAGCGTCGCGCATTTCCTGAAATAACGATCCGAGAAAAGCAACCAACGCAAAACCCAGCCATCCGAGGCTGTGCAAAATCCAAAATTGGCGGTGTCGGTCTTCAAAAATTCGCAGCAAGCGCAGATTTCCATCGGAATAAGGACGCCGATTATACCAAAGCTACCTTCGGCTGAACCGGCATTAATCCCACGCCAGTCCCTGTTAGTCGCAGCGACGAGTCTGTCTGGCCTCAGCCGAGTACCGGTGTTGGCTTACGGTCAGGACCAAGTGCGACAAAGGTGAAAGAGCCGGAAATTGCTCTGTGCTGATCGTCGCTGTACATATTTTCAACAAAGATGTCGACGTTAACACGGATACTGGTGCGACCAACATGTTCAATACGGGCGACCAGCTCGATGATACTGCCGGCCGGAATAGATTCTTTAAAGTCGACCCGGTCTGAGCTGACTGTGACCAGTGGTTTGCGGCAAAATCTTGTGGCGGCGATAAAAGCGGCCTCGTCCATCCAGGCCAGAGCCTCGCCACCAAACAAGGTATTGTGATGGTTGGTCCGGCCCGGGAATACGGTTTTGGTCACCCGGGTGACTGCTTGTTCAATGCGGACTGCAACTTGTGCTTCGTTCATCATACTGGGAATACCCTCTTGGAAAAGCCGCGCATTGTAGTCATTACGCGGCTTATCCGCAAAACTCATTAGCGTGCCAGCATCGGACCTAATGCTTTACCACCGACCAGATGCATATGCAGGTGGAACACTTCCTGACCACCATGTTGATTACAGTTCACAATCAGGCGGTAGCCATTTTCTGCAATTCCAGCTTCTGCAGCCAGTTTACGTGCGACGGTGAAAAGCCGGCCTAATGCCAATTCATGCACCGCGTCGACTTCATTGGCGGTTGGGATCAGTACATTGGGTATAATCAGAATATGGGTCGGCGCGCGGGGATTGATATCGCGAAATGCGGTTACCAACTCATCCTGATACAAAATATCAGCTGGGATCTCGCGGCGGATAATTTTACTGAAAATCGTTTCTTGTGCCATTTCAACTCCTTATTATGCGGCGCCGGCGTTATAATCCGGCGAAACAACAAGCCGGAAGTATATGTGATGAATGAAGTTCGTTACCAGCTGGAACTGGCAGATTTAGCCGGTCATTATCTGGATGTTCAGCTTGAGTTGCTGCCACATGACAACTTGGCAATGCATTTGACGCTACCAGCCTGGATCCCGGGCTCTTACATGATCCGGGATTTTGCCCGTCATTTGCAGGATATCCGTGC
This sequence comes from uncultured Chromatiaceae bacterium, assembly GCA_946481195.1. The sequence continues at coordinate 7,534 of CAMLNG010000035.1, read as the reverse complement.
AGAAGACCAGGCCGGGCCCCTGCCGCTGGTGCAGACCGATAAACAAAGCTGGCAGCTGCAGCATCGGGGTCAGCTGGTTACTGTATTTTACCGGCTTTATGCCTTTGATTTATCGGTGCGGGCCAATTATCTCAGTGCGGATATTGCTGTGATCAATCCGGCGGCAAGCTGTCTGCAGGTGGTCGGTCAGCAGCACTTGCCACATGTCGTTACTGTGAAAAGAGGGCAAGCACCGCAACACTGGCAGCTGGCGAGCGGCCTGTCCCGGGGTCCTGCGACTACCGCTCTGCAGTTCGGTCGCTACCTCGCGCAGAATTACGCGCAGTTAATCGATAGCCCTCTGTTGGCAGGTGTTTTGGATGTCGCCAGCTTCAGCGTTGATAACGTGCCACATCACCTGGTGTTGTGTGGTGCTGTCGCTACAGACGTGCAGCGGATAGCGAAAGATTTATTACCACTATGCCAGGCGCAAAAACAGGTGTTTGGCAGCTTGCCGTCCGATTTGCAGGAATATTGGTTTTTAACCTGGGTGGTTGATCAGGGCTATGGCGGGCTGGAACATCGCAATTCGACTTTGTTGTTATGTAATCGTTTTGATTTACCAAATCCACAATTACCCGATGAATATACCGAGGAATATCAGAATTTCCTCGCTCTGTGCAGTCACGAGTATTTCCACACCTGGTGGGTCAAACGCGCCCGGCCGGCTGCTTATCTGAACTACGAATTACAGGCCGAGCAATACAGCACGCAACTTTGGTTGTACGAGGGTTTCACGTCTTACTACGACGACCTGAGTTTACTGCGTACCGGAAAGTTGAGCCTCGAGCAGTATCTTGCCGGTTTGGCCAAAACTATCAGCCGGCTACAACGTTCGCCGGCAAACCTGCGCCAGAGCCTGGCTGACAGCAGCCTTAATGCCTGGACCAGGTTTTACCGGCAGGACGAAAACGCTGTTAATGCAGTCGTCAGTTATTACGCGAAAGGCGCATTGCTGGCATTTTGTCTGGACGCGGAGTTACAGCAACAAAACCTTTGTTTAGACGGGCTGATGCAGCTCTGCTGGCAGAATTTCGGCTCTGGCGAGTCTGGCAGTGATGACGACAGTTTTTTCCGTTTGCTGCGACAGTATTCACAGTCAGAGACGTTGGTGAACAAAGTACAAGGTTGGGTGCAGGAGGCGATTGAACTGCCAGTCGCTGCTGCCGCCTCAGCGCTTGGGCTGGAGCTCAGCTGGCGTCAACCGGAGCACCCGCAGGACCTGAGCGGTGATAAAGAGCTGAAACTTGTATCACTCGACCCAGGTTTTCATTACGAAGCAAGGCCTGAAGGCTTGCTGCTGACTGCGGTGCGAAATGGCACTGCTGCGCACTGGGCCGGTTTTAGCAGCGGCGATATGTTGATTGCGGTGGCACAGTTAAAAGCGACTGAAGCAACGTTCAGGCAATGCTTGCTTCGTGCCGCTGCGGATGATGTGCTGCAATGCCATGTTTTTCGTCAACAACGCCTAGTCCAGTTGGCGCTGCAGTTGGAACCTGTGCCCGCCACTGTCGCCGTGTTAAAGGCCATATCGCAGCGCACCCAATGGCCAGGTATCAGCTGGTCAGCGGCGAATTAAATGTTCTTAAGTAATAAGCCCGCGCTGATCGCGGGCTTATTTTTAGTGATAAAAGCCAGTGGAAAAAGTTCAGGCAAAGGCGATAGCGCCCTTCCCAACCCCTTCATAAGCGACCACTTTATAAGGTGCCGGTTCCAGCGCCTGCAAAGTGTTGGCAATATATTCGGCCAGACACTCGACAGTGGTGTCACAGGGCACGATTTCGCAGTGGCCAACCGGCAGTGCGATTTCAAACCAGCCTTGCGGAGCCTGATAGCGGAAAAAATAACTGTTGTCCTGTGGTTGCAGCCATTGGCAATCGGCGGCCTGAACCTCATCTTCGGCGGTGCCAAGGTAAATGTCGGTCCAGCGTTCGGTCCAGTATTTGTTCAGCCGCGGGCTTAACATATTGTGCTGATAGATTTCGATGGTGGAACGATGACCATGCGCGATGCGCTGGCAATTCCCATCATGTTTCTTCAGGCCATGACTGTAGTGATAATAAAAGCCGTTGGCTTTTTCCGGACGCAGCACAAACAGCAGCTGCTGCACATTGTCTGGTAACAACGGTTTGATTTGTTGTTGTAAAAATGCGGTCAGGCTCGCTTCATCAACTTTTTCCGCCGGGATAGCGACATGGGCTTCGACCGGCGATGCGATTTGGACAGGGCCGCGTTGGCTGTTGAGAGTTAATACTTCGATCTGACCGTCCTGACGCTTGCTTACCGCCGGATGTAAGGCCGGAAATGCAAGCTTGTGATCAACCAGACTATCAATGGCTTTTTTAATCAGTTTTTTGACGTGGGCAAAATCGAGCACCATTGAGGTTGCATCAAGGCCACCATGTAACTCGACATCGACGATAAAACTCTCACCCAACAAACCGCGTTGCGGACAGAGGTAAGAAAAATCGATCACAGTTAAATCACGGACAAACAAAATCATGGCGGTACTCAACACAGAAAACGGACGGGCATTATACGGCATCGCGCTGCGACAGTCACAACCGAATCGTCATCAACGCTGATGTTCGTTCAGCCAGCTGTTGAGCAGACCAACCTGCCCCAACTTATGCGCCGCATACATCAGACGTATTGCATTGCTGAGGAGCTGACTGTCATTCCAGTCAGTTTTGTCGACGATTTCCTGGTAGCAGCTCAGGGCTTCTGGTGTCAGATAACCGCGAAGTTCCTTTTTACCGGACTGACGTTGTTTTTCCCGATATCTTTGTTGTTTTTCGGCGTTGGTCAGTGCAGGCTGGGCTGATTTGGGCATTGCTGAATAGTCTCGGTCGCAGTGTCGGTTGATGTTGTTGTCATCCGGCTGTCGTCTGTTTGTATTATGTTTTTCAACTGGCAGAAATCGACTAATCGGACTTGTTTAGCGTACAACTGTTCGCTAAAGTGAGCCGGCATTTTTTACGGATTTAACATACATGACTCAGAATAGCTTTACAAAAGAAGAATTAATCGCGTGTGGTAAAGGTGAATTATTTGGTCCGGGTAACAGTCAGCTGCCGATTGACAACATGCTGATGATTGACCGGGTGCTGCATATTTCTGAGGAAGGTGGTAAGTACGGCAAAGGCCAGATCATCGCTGAATTCGATATTCACCCGGATCTGTGGTTTTTCGCTTGTCATTTTCAGGGCGACCCGGTCATGCCCGGCTGTTTGGGTCTGGACGCTATGTGGCAACTGGTTGGTTTTTTTCTGGGCTGGTGTGGCGGTCCCGGTAAAGGCCGGGCATTGGGTGTCGGTGAAGTAAAGTTCACCGGTCAAATCCTGCCAACAGCAAAAAAGGTCACTTATACCATCGATATGAAACGGGTTATCAAACGGAAGTTATTTATGGGCATTGCTGATGGTGTCGTCAGTGTTGATGGCCGTGATATTTATGCTGCGGAAGAGCTGAAAGTGGGTTTGTTTCAAGACACTTCCAGCTTCTGATTTTAGCTTGGTGCCTGATAACGACAAACCCCGCTATTGCGGGGTTTGTTCCTTAATTCATCAGTCTCAGCAGACTGGCATTATTGACCTTTACTAAACAGACCACCACCGCGGTCTTCCATCGCCTCGCGATACCCCCCTAACCACTGCGAGCGCGCATCAATACTCTGATACGGACAAAGCTCCTTTGAACGGCCTGTAACACCTGCACGATAACCTTGAGCATGAGCACGTTCTAAACGATCACGTTTTTGTCTTTTCATACGGCAGTCTTCCTCAACTCTATGTGTTCTTCACAGAAAGTACCGGCGGCTGGGGTGCAACACCGGCACACAGTTAATAGATAGACCTGTGTGGCAAAAGGTTCAACCGAAAATAGCAGAGATACTATTTGACTTTCGCTAACAAACTGAACTTCATTGCAATTTGACGACAAAATAATGAAAATTTTTTTGTAAATATACAAAATAAATCCGTTGTCTATGGATTCTGCTGAGGATCGAAGCTGCGGCTCGGTAGAAAGAAACATGCGGACAGAAAAAAACCCGCATCGCGGGTTTTTCCATAAACAATCTTATCGCCGGCGACGACGGAGTGCGAGCGGCAGTAGTGCTAACAAACCAAACAGGCCAAAGCTTGCGCCCTGACGTTCATAGGTTTGCTCTTCGCTGGTATCACAGTTGTCGATAGTACCGTTCGGGATTGGATTTAACTGCACAGCAACAGCAATCTCTTCTTTGAGTACATTGCCAGCACTGTCCTTGACCAATTCACCTTTGATATCACGTCGCTCAACTTCTTTGATAGCAGTCGCGACAATCACGTTTTTCTCGTTAATGTCGGTTGCAGTCACAATAGTGTAAGCAGACTTACAGCTAAGCAGAGTGTTGATATCTTTAAAAGTATTGGCATTTAAATCATACAGAAAACCAACATTTCGGCGGGTTGAAGTACCTGCTGTTGCGGCTTCAGTCGTACCCACAATCAAATTGTTATCGTTGATTGCTTCTGGAGCCGTCGATGCAGACGCAAACAGGTCCGCCGGGAAAGTCAGTTTTTGTGTGTTGTAATCGTAAATAAAGAAACGATTACGATCGCCACTGTTGATATTTTTGACCGCAAAACCAGTAATGATGTTTTTATTATTGACGCCAGTCGCGTAACTGGCGCTCCACTCCTTGGGATCAATAAATGACTTCAGCTCAGTGCCGTCAAAAATAGTAGCGTGGAGTGCATGATAAACTTCGTCGCGACCAGACAAGCCAATGATATAGAAACGGATATCATCGCTGTCGGAATACATTGACGCACCGACGACCAGGCCATTGTCATTCACGTCATTCGGGGTGCTAGTGTAGGTCACGACCGGATAATCAGTGCGGGTATGGGCCTTACCCGAATTTTTGTCACCAAGAAATCCAAGTAACTGCGGTGTGCCGGGTTTGCCGTTGGCGTCCAATTGCCAGACCATACCTCGGGTTTCATACGAATTACCGACAGCATTGCGGTAGTAACATAAATCTTTGGGTTCAGTTGTGCCGTCGCAGGCTTTGGCGATCGCAGTCTGGGTGTCAGCCGCCATGCTGCTGGCACCATAACCAATCACTTTGCCGGTATTATTTAAACCACGGCCGACTGTGTAGCCGCCACCGTAATCTGTGTAAGCAGGCGGTAAGGTGTATTTACCTTTGTCGGTAAAAACTACACCAGCCATATGCATAGGTGCCGGCACCCATAATTGCTGTGCAACCGGGTTTGGTGTTGTAGTCGTTGCCGCAGGAGTAAAAGACTGGCGGGTGAATGGTGCTGTGGCGTAACCAACCATTTGGTTCAGGTCATTGATGCCCAGCAGATATTCGTTGTTGGTTTGTACAGATGCCGTTTCACGAACGCGTACCAGCTGTTTGGTATCCAGACGGACCGGGTAAGTGCCGGCAAAGCGTTGAGTGGTATAAATCCCACTGGCTGATTGCAGATAGTTGATTAGCACAGTCAACGCTTTAGCGTTGATATTGCCCTTTTTAACTTCTTCAATTTCAGCCGCAGTTAGATTACCGGTGATAACGGTATTAGTGAAATCGACAGAATTCAGGTCAATCGGGTAGTTAAATCTGTTACTTAAGTTGCCGACGACTTGATTATTGTTATTTAAACCGGCGACAAAACTTGATTTATAACCATCAATAGGTCCAAGTTCCACGACCTGATAAGTGGCTGCCTGCCCCGTAAAGGCCACAACGGCCGGTAACATGGCGACAAACAACGGCGAAAATTTCATTCAATTCCCCTGCTACTGCTGGTTTAATGCTTCTAATTGTTCCCAACGCTCGTATGCGTGCGCCAGCTTCGACTCGACTTGCTGAATTTGGTTCAATAGAGCTGTGGTGACATCGGCACTCTGGCGGAAGAACTCCGGATCATTGACCTGCGTCTGTAAGGCGCTGAGCTGTTCATCAAGACTTTCGATCTCGGCGGGTAACAGTTCCAGTTCGCGTTTCTCTTTGTATGATAACTTCTTCGGTGCTGAAGCTGAAGCCTGCGCGGCGGATTGCTCAGCGGGTTTTGTAATTATTTGTTCATTCGACGGTTTTTTTACTTCGGTTTTGCTTTGTTGCAGCTGCTGATATGCCAGCACATCGTCATACCCGCCGGCAATTTCGACGATCCGGCCGGTACCGGTAAACCACAATGCGCTGGTCACTGTGTTATTAACGAATTCTCGGTCGTGGCTGACCAGAATGACAGTGCCCTGATATTGCTGCAGGATATCTTCTAACAGCTCCAGCGTTTCGACGTCAAGGTCGTTGGTGGGTTCATCGAGGATCAGTAAGTTGCTTGGTTTAGCAAATAGCTTCGCCAGTAACAGCCGGTTTTTTTCGCCGCCGGACAAAGCCCGCACCGGTGTTCGTGAACGCGCCGGAGCAAACAGGAAATCCTGCAGGTAGCTCAGCACATGGCGGCTTTGGCCATTTTGCACGATTTCCTGCCGGCCTTCTGCCACGTTATCCTGTACTGTCGCGTCTAAATCCAGCGCCATGCGGTGCTGGTCGAAATAAGCAACTTCGAGATTGGTACCGCGTTTAATCTCACCGCTTTCAACCGGATATTCATCCAATAACACTTTGATTAAACTGGTTTTGCCGACGCCATTTGGCCCGACTAACGCCACGCGGTCGCCACGCATCAACAGGAAGTTAAAATCCTGCAGCAGGGTTTTACCATCAAAGCTTAAGTTGAGTTTTTTGCCTTCAAACACCAGTTTGCCGGATTTCGCCGCCTGTTCAATGGCAAAATCCACTTTGCCCAGTTGTTCAACGCGCGCTGCCCGTTCTTTACGCAGCTCTTTTAGTGCCCGCACCCTGCCTTCATTGCGGGTACGGCGGGCTTTGATGCCCTGACGGATCCAGACCTCTTCCTCGGCCAGCTTTTTATCAAACAGCGCATTATGTTGCTGTTCCACTTCGAGCATCTTGGCTTTGCGCTCAAGATACTCTGCGTAATTACCGGGGTGTGATGTGAGCTGCCCGCGGTCTAAATCGATGATTCGGGTGGCGACATTGCGGATAAAAGCACGGTCGTGCGAGACAAAAATGATAGCGCCGGCAAATTGCAGTAAAAACTGTTCCAGCCACTGAATAGCCGCGACATCGAGGTGGTTGGTCGGTTCGTCCAACAGCAGAATATTTGGCTTGGCAATCAGCGCACGGGCCAACGCTGCTTTGCGTAACCAACCACCGGATAAACTCGCCAGCGTGGCGTCAGGTGCCATAACAAACTGCTCACAAAGCTGCAGGACGCGCGCTTCTAACTGCCAGCCGTCGCGGGCGTCCAGTTCACTTTGCAGGGCGGCAAATTCACGTTGCTGCGCGTCATTGTCGGCATCGTATTCATTGGAAATTTGATAAAAGCGCTGCAGCTTAGCGGCCAGATCACCAGCACCCTCGCGGATAAAGTCGGCAATAGTCACATCTATCCGTGCCGGCGGGTCT
>CAMLNG010000034.1 GCA_946481195.1 uncultured Chromatiaceae bacterium | reverse complement strand
GTCCCGGTCATACCGGCCAGTTTTTCGTACAAACGGAAGTAGTTCTGGAAAGTGATAGACGCCAGAGTCTGGTTTTCGTTCTGAATGCGCACACCTTCTTTGGCTTCAATTGCCTGATGTAAACCTTCAGACCAACGGCGGCCTTCCATAGTCCGGCCGGTATGTTCGTCGACGATGACGATTTGGTCGTCTTTCACCACATAATCCACGTCTTTCTTAAACAGGTTGTGTGCCCGTAGGCCAGCATAGACATGGTGTAACAAGGTGATATTGGTTGCCGAGTACAGCGAATCGCCTGGTTGCATCAGGCCACGCTCGACCAGAATTTCTTCGACGCGGATTTGGCCGCGTTCAGTCAGATAAATCTGTTTGGCTTTTTCGTCGATGGTGTAATGACCATCACCCATTTCGCCTTCTTCGTCTTCTTTTTCCTGACGTTGCAGCTGTGGCACTACCTGGTCAATTTGACGGTAAAGTTCCGAGCTATCCTCGGCCTGACCAGAGATAATCAGAGGCGTGCGGGCTTCGTCGATTAAAATAGAGTCCACTTCATCGATAATCGCAAAGGCTAAATCGCGTTGTACACGGTCTGGCATGCTAAACGCCATGTTGTCGCGCAAATAGTCAAAGCCAAATTCGTTATTGGTACCATAAGTGATATCAGCGTTATAGGCTTGTTGTTTTTCCATATGTTGCATGCCAGGCACGTTGACGCCGACAGTCAGCCCCAGGAAATTAAACAACGGTTCGTTGGTTGCCGCATCACGCTTGGCCAGATAATCGTTGACGGTGATGACGTGCACAGCACGGCCGCTTAACGCGTTCAGATAAGCTGGCAGCGTCGCGGTCAGGGTCTTACCTTCACCGGTGCGCATCTCAGAGATTTTGCCTTGATGCAACACCATGCCACCGATCAGCTGAACATCAAAATGGCGCATGCCAAAAATACGTTTACTGGCTTCGCGGACTGTCGCAAAAGCTTCAGGCAGCAAATCATCCAGCGAGGTACCATCTGCATAACGTTGCTTAAACTCGCCAGTTTTTTGCTGTAGTTCTGCATCTGACAGCGCCACATACTGACTTTCCAAAGCATTGATCTGGTCAACCGTTTTACGCAGTTTTTTCAGATAACGGTCGTTCCGGCTACCAATTAATTTGGTAAAAAGCTTTCCTAACATTGTCCTGGTACCACTATTTTAATGTTGAGACCGCAGCGCGGTCCTGGCAGAGCCATATAAGCTGTTATTAAGCGGGCCGATAAAGGCCTGCGGGTTTATTTGTTTACCGTTTTTCAATACTTCGTAATGCACATGTGGACCGGTCGAGCGACCGGTATTGCCAAGAGTGGCGACCTGCTGGCCTTTATCCACTAGTTGGCCAATCTGCACACTGACCGCTTTCGCATGCGCATAGCGGGTGCGATACCCGCCCGCGTGCTCAATTTCCACCATCCGGCCATAACCAAAGCGTTCACCGGCCCAGGTCACTATGCCGCCGGCCGTCGCTATGACAGCGCTGCCTTCTTCACCGGCAAAATCAACCCCTTGGTGGATTGCGGGTTCGCCGGTAAATGGGTCAGTACGGACACCAAAGGCAGATGACAGGTAACCTGCTTGCACAGGCCGGCCGGACAATTGACTGTTCAAACCGATATGGTGATTCAAATCGAGAGATTCAAGCAGGCTAAAGCGGGATTGTTCATGTTGCAGGTCTTGTTCAAGTTCCGACATCCTGGTCAGGACTTCCGACACAGCAAATAAACTGTCATCTACCGAAGTCTGAGCAGGCCCCCCCATCGGCGGTTCCTGGCGCAGATTAAATTGATCTGCCGGTAAATCTGCTGCATCAATAAGACGCTCACCCACCATATTCAGCCGGTTGACCTGGGCCTGCAAGGAAGCAACTTTAGCGGTCAGTGCAGCAATCTGGTGTTCTGCTTGTAAACGGATGGCGTCGATTTCAGCATTCTCAGCACGCTCTGGCAGCGGATTCAGCGGATAGGTCTGTGGATCTGTCCAGATCCGGCCTAATGCAACTCCAGCACCAACGGCGATACAGAACAGCAAAGCCGCACTGACTAACCGCTGACTGGCGGTTGTCCCAAAACGACCGTGCTGATGTCGGTCATCCGGAAAAACTGTTAGACTCATGGGACCTCAGTTTCTGTGTTTTTGTTATGGCCCGCTATTCGCGCAAACCGGTCGACCTGATGACGCTGTTGCAACAAAACCCTGTATATCAGGGGCAACAGCAAGCAGACATAGTGCGACATCTTAATACCGAATTAATGCAGATCTTGCAACTGGAAAAGCTGACTTTCTGTAAGGTGAACCGGGTTCAGGCCGGCCGGGTACAAATAATGTGCAGCTCTGCCAGCTGGGCAACGCGGCTGAAAATGCAGAACGCCGACATTCTAACGAAATTTCGTCAGAATGTCCTGCCCGAATGTATGGGTATTGATATTGAGGTCAATCCAAATCTGGATTTACGTTATCAGACGCAGGAAGCAACCAGTGCGGCACAACCGCAGGCACGGCAAATCAGTGAACAGGCTGCAGGGTATCTGCTGGCAAGTGCTGAAAACGCTGACCCGGTGCTAGCCGAAAAATTACGTAAACTGGCAATGCTGGCACAGCAACGAAAGAAGACCGATTAAGCAATAGCACGCCCCCTAAAAAGTAAAAGGTGGCAACAGCCACCTTTTACTTCAGGTCAATGCCACATTATCAGGCCAGTTGTGGTGCCAAATAAGAAATCGGCAGCTGGGCTGGTTTGTCAAAAGTCACAAACTCCCAGTTTTCCTGATTGGCCAGCACGGCACAGAGCAGCTGATTATTCAGCGCATGGCCGGTTTTATAGGCTTTGAACTCACCGAGGATGCTGTAACCGGCCATGTATAAATCGCCGATCGCATCGAGAATTTTGTGTTTGATAAATTCGTCGTCGTAACGCAGGCCATCCTGGTTCAGCACGCGGAACTCATCCAGAACTACAGCATTATCAAAGCTGCCGCCTAACGCCAGGTTATTGGCGCGCAGATATTCAATATCCTGCAGGAAACCAAAAGTACGGGCGCGGCTGATATCTTTGATAAAACCGGCAGCCGAGAAATCAACTTTCATGTGCTGACGGGTTTCGGCAATGACCGGGTGGTCAAAGTCGATGGCAAAGTCGATGCGAAAACCATGATGTGGTTTGAACTCGGCCCATTTGTCACCGTCTTCGACCCGCACTGTTTTCTTGATACGGATGAATTTCTTCGCCAGCTTCTGTTCAGACACACCGGCTTCGAGTAACAAATAAACGAATGGATTGGCGCTGCCGTCCATGATTGGGATTTCGGCGGAATCGACTTCGACAATCAGATTGTCGATACCGAGGCCGGCGACAGCCGCCATCAGGTGTTCAGTAGTGGATAACCGGACGCCCTGAGGATTAATCAGACAGGTACACATCACTGTGTCACCCACCAGTTCTGGTGCGACTTTAAAGTCGACCACCGGGTTCAGATCTACACGACGGAACACAATACCTGTGTTGTCGGGCGCAGGCCGGAGAGTAAGCGTAACCTTTTCGCCTTTGTGTAAACCCACTCCGATGGAGCTGATGGTCTTCGTGATAGTACGTTGTTTAATCATCATTTTTTCCTGTTCAAAAACTGAACAATTCCAAACGGCGGCGAAGCATAGCATATGTTAACAACGATGCCAATGCTACAGGTCCGACTTCAGACTGGCTTTATGGCTGAAAAATTCAGCTTAAACCCAGCGATTTTTTCGATTAATCGGCTTGCTTACGCAGGAATGCCGGAATGTCGAAAATATCAATATTGGCTTTGTTGTCCGCCTGTGGCTTGCTTTGTGGCGCTTCCACAGCAGCCATTGCCGGCTGGGCTTCACGCATTTCACGCGCAGTGTTGCCGGCATGACCGTACACGCTGCCGCCGTGACCAAAGGCCGCTGGAGCGCTGTGATAACCACCACGCACTGGTTCGGCACGGTGATGACCATGCACCAGGCTGATATCCGGACGACGCTCTGCACCAATACCAGTTGCCACAACTGTCACACGCAGCTCGTCTGACATTTCAGGGTCGATAACCGCACCGACCACAACAGTGGCGTTTTCAGATGCAAAAGCTTTCACTGCATTACCAACGATTTCAAACTCTTCGATGGTCAGGTCTAAACCAGCAGTGATATTGACCAGAATGCCTTTGGCACCAGACAAATCGATATCTTCCAGCAGCGGGCTGGAAATTGCCTGTTCGGCGGCTTCTTCAGCGCGGTCCGGGCCTGTAGCACGGCCGGTGCCCATCATCGCGGTACCCATTTCTGACATGACTGTACGAACGTCGGCGAAGTCGACGTTAATCAGACCAGGACGGGTGATCAGCTCAGCAATACCTTGTACCGCGCCGAGCAGCACATTATTGGCAGCTTTGAACGCATCGAGCAGGCTGGTGCCTTTACCCAATACTTTTAATAACTTATCGTTTGGAATGGTGATCAGCGAATCGACGTGTTTCGCCAGTTCATTGATGCCTTCGTCAGCGTAATTTGAGCGTTTTTTGCCTTCAAACGGGAAAGGTTTAGTGACGACAGCAACTGTCAGAATACCCAATTCTTTAGCAACCTGAGCCACAATTGGCGCAGCACCTGTACCGGTACCACCGCCCATACCAGCCGCGATAAACACCATATCAGCGCCCATGATGGTTTTTTTGATGGTATCACGGTCTTCTTCGGCTGAACGGCGGCCAACATCCGGATTTGCACCAGCACCTAAACCCTTGGTGACATTAGCACCCAGCTGCAGGGTGACGTTGGCCGATGAATTACGCAGCGCCTGCGCATCGGTATTGGCGGCAATAAATTCCACCCCTTCAATGTTGCTGGCGACCATGTATTCGACAGCGTTACCGCCACCGCCACCGACGCCAACCACTTTGATGACAGCTTCTTCGCTGTGGTTTTCCATTAACTCAAACATGTTGCTCTCTCCGTTTTACGCTTACTCAAAACTCGCCTTTAAACCAGCTGGTCAGTTTCTTGACAAAACCACCAACCGACTCCCGTGCCGCCACTGCTTTTTTCTGCTGGGCACGTGCATCTTTGCCATACAATAACAGACCGACCACGCTGGCATAAGCCGGGTCGTTCACATACTCGGTTAATTCGGTGATATGCGCCGGGTAACCCAGCCGCACCGGCATCTGGAAGATATCTTCGGCAAACTCAACGGCACCTTCCATTTTGGCGGTCCCGCCGGTTAACACCACGCCTGCGGCGATTTGCTCCTCCAGACCACTGGCGCGAATTTCTTCTACCACCAGTTCAAATAATTCCTGATAACGCGGCTCGACCACTTCGGCCAGCGTGTGCCGCGACATGCTGCGGGCCGGACGGCCACCGACGCTTGGCACTTCAATACTTTCTTCTTTGCCGACCATGCTTCTGAGCGCACAGGCGTACTGAATTTTAATCTCTTCGGCGTGGCCAATCGGCGTGCGGAAGATTTTGGCGATATCGCTGGTCACCTGGTTACCAGCCACCGGGATCACTGCGGTATGCCGCAGTGCGCCATTGGTATAAATCGAAATATCGATAGTACCGCCGCCCATATCAACCACACAGACGCCTAACTCTTTTTCATCTTCGGTCAGGATGGCAAAGCTTGACGCCAGCGAGCTGAATATCAGCTGATCAACATGCAAACTGCAGCGCTCGACACATTTCTCGATATTCTTCGCCATATCATTGGCGCAAGTGATGATGTGCGCTTTGGCTTCCATCCTTACACCGGACATGCCAATCGGGCTTTTAATACCTTCCTGCATGTCGACGGAAAATTCCTGCGGCAATACATGCAATAACCGGCGTTCAGCGGAGATCGGCACCGACTTTGCGGCGTGGATCACGTTGGCGACATCATCTGCAGTCACTTCAGTGTCGTTAATCGGTACCATGCCGCTTTCGTTCTGGCAGCGGATATGTTTTCCGGTAATGCCTAAATACACCGAAGATACGCGGCAATCCGCCATCAGTTCGGCTTCATCAATGGCGCGCTGGACCGACTGCACCACCAGATTCAGATCGTTGACGCCACCTTTATCCATGCCGCGGGCAATATGCGTCCCGACGCCGACAATCGCCAGCTGGTTATCAGCGGTGATCTCACCGACCACGGCTTTAATTTGCGAGGTGCCGATATCTAACCCGACGATCAGATCCCGATCTAACGACTTGGTCATGCTTTTCTCTTTTCCGTTATCACCGGCGGCGCATATTGCACCGCTAATCCTGTGTCATACCGTAAATCGACTTGTACTATCGCTTCCGGTTTATGTTTCACCACGACCGGGTACAGGTCGCTGCACCCGCTTTAATGTATCTTCCCGCCCAAGTTTCAGCGCAATGCCGTTACTGAGCTGCACTTCCCAGGCGAAACGTTCAGTCACCGACAAACCGGCTGCTTCAAACTGATGTAACGCCAGAAGCGCCTGCACTTTGCCGTACATACTAAGCGCATCCTGCTCAGCACCTTCCGGACCATTCAGTTTTGGTAAGCTTGCTTGCAGTTGTTCTAACGGCGCGCGGAACACCTCACCACGTTTATTCAGCAAATATTCTTTATTCCAGATGGCAACCGGACTGTGTTCGGTTACCACCACAACCAAAGTGCCAGGCCACTGTTTGCGCACTGCCACCTGATGGACCCAAGGCTGCTGTTGCAAAAAGGTGGCGACTTCGTCGACATCCAGTTTGAAATAATTGCCAACCAGATGCTGCTGCAGTTTGTTGTGTAACACCTGCGGCTTGATATGGCCAAAATCGCCATATAACTTCACCTGTTTAATCGGGGCTGTCTGTTGATGCGCCACCCAAGCGCTGACTTTCACCCCGAACCAAATGACCAGAGCTACTGCGCAGAGAAAAAACACCACACCACCGACAAAGGCCGGCGTGTAAGGTGTTTTCTGGCTCTGACGCAATGCACTCATAGTGCCTGCTCTAATATTTTTGCCACCAACTGCTCAAAGCTGTAGCCAGCCGCCCGCGCGGCCATCGGCACCAGCGACTTTTCAGTCATACCAGGCACAGTGTCGACTTCCAGCAGACGGAACTGACCGTCGCTGTCGAGCATCGCATCTACTCGTCCCCAGCCTTTCGCGCCTACCGCTTTAAAGGCTGCCATGGCAGCTTGTTGCAAACTGGCTGTTTGTTCGGCGGTAATTGGCGCAGGACACAGATATTCGGTGCTGTTGGACTGATACTTGGCTTCGTAATCGTAAAAGGCGCGTGGCGTACGCATTTCAATCACCGGCAAAGCCTGGCCGTCTAACATCGACACGGTAAATTCACGACCATTAATCCACTGCTCCACTAACACGGCGTCGTCGTAGTCAAAGGCCAGCGCTAAGGCCTGCTCGAGTTCAGCTGGAGTTGTCGCTGCCGACATGCCGATACTGGAACCTTCGTTGGCAGGCTTCACCATCACTTTGCCATTGAGCTCAGATAACATCGCGGCGTAATCAATAGGTTCGCCTTTTTGTGCCACCCGAAACGGTGCTGTCGGCAAACCATGGGCGCTGAACAGAAATTTGCAGCGGATTTTATCCATCGCCAGCGCCGACCCCAGTACACCAGAACCGGTGTAAGGAATGCCATGAAGTTGCAGCGCGCCCTGCATAGTGCCGTCTTCACCGCCGCGGCCGTGTAATACGATAAATACCCGGTCAAAAGCCTGGCTTTCCAGCGCACTGAGCGGCTGATCTTTTGGGTCAAAGGCATGTGCATCAATGCCCTGAGCCTGCAATGCTTTTAACACCGCGGCGCCGGATTTTAACGACACCTCACGCTCGGCTGAAGTGCCACCGAACATCACGGCCACTTTGCCAAATTTACTGCTCATGCCTGGCTCCCTGTGGAATGTTTCATCGTTTCGATATCAAGTTTCTGCGCCGCCAGTTGTTTGGCTAAGGCACCAATATTGCCGGCGCCCTGAGTCATCAGCACGTCGCCGTCTTGTAAAACATCTGCCAGCGCTGCCGGTAAATCCGCAGGCGTGGCGACGTAAATAGGATCAAGCTGACCACGGGCCCGGATACTACGGCATAAGCTGCGACTGTCCGCACCGGCAATAGGCGCTTCGCCGGCGCTGTATACTTCCAGCAGCAGCAGACTGTCGACAGTCGACAACACTTTGGCAAAATCTTCGTATAAATCGCGGGTACGGGTATAACGGTGAGGCTGATAAGCCATTACCAGCCGGCGCTCTGGCCAGGCATTACGCGCTGCCGCGACCGTCGCTGCGACCTCGCTTGGATGATGGCCATAGTCGTCAACCAACAGCACTTTGCCGCGGCCAGTATCAAATTCACCATATTGTTGGAAGCGCCGGCCAATTCCTTCAAATTTACTGAAAGCCGCAAGAATAGCCGCCTCTGGTACGCCTTCGTCCTGCGCCATCGCAAAAGCTGCGGTCGCGTTTAACGCGTTATGGCGGCCAGCCAGATTCAGTTCAATACTGCGGCTGTGACCGCTTGGGTCCGTGACCACAAAATGAGTTCTGGTGCCGGACTGGCTGAAATCACTGATGCGATAGTCCGCATCGGCACTGAAGCCATAAGTAATAATGGTGCGGCCGATGCGTGGCATCAGTTCGCGTAACACCGGGTCATCGATACACAAGACCACAGCCCCATAAAATGGCAGGTTATGGCAAAACTCCAGGTAAGTGGATTTCATTTTGTCGAAATCGCCCTGGTAGGTTTCCATATGATCAGGTTCGATATTGGTGATGATGGCGGCCATCGGCTGCAAATGCAGGAAAGATGCATCACTTTCATCGGCTTCAGCGATCAGATAACGGCCTGCACCTAAACGGGCATTGGTTCCGGCTGAATTCAACAATCCACCGATGACAAAAGTCGGGTCCGCACCGGCTTCGGCGAAAATCGACGACACCAGGCTGGTGGTTGTGGTTTTGCCGTGGGTGCCGGCGATAGCGATGCCATGGCGAAACCGCATCAATTCAGCCAGCATCTGCGCACGGCGAACGACCGGAATACGTTGCTCCAGCGCAGCATTTACTTCGGGGTTATCGGTTTTAATGGCGCTGGACACTACTACTACGCTCGCGCCCTGAATATTTTCCGCTTTGTGACCAAACTGAATGTCAGCACCTAAGGCTGTCAGGCGTTCTACCACCGGATTTGGCCCCAGATCTGAGCCAGAAATTTTATAGCCTTCATTGAGCAGAACTTCGGCGATACCGCCCATGCCTGCACCACCAATCCCGACAAAATGAATGCGCTCAACACGACGCATTGCTGTTTTTTCCGGGTGCATGGTTTTTGTTATCATCTTAATTTACACCTGTTATACGTCGACAAACTGCTGCCACCTGTTCGGCGGCATCGTCGATGGCACAAGATCGTGCCTGTTGTGCCATGTGTACCAGCGGCGTCTTATCGGACAACCAGCCCTGCAACAGCGGCACTAAATGTTCGGAATTCAATTCAGCCTGCGGCAATAACATTGCAGCCTGCTTGCTCACCAGTACATTGGCGTTTGCGGTTTGATGATCATCAATCGCCGTTGGCAAAGGCACAAACAATGCTGCCACCCCAACGCAAGCCACTTCACTGACCGTCAAAGCGCCGGCCCGGCAAATTACCAGGTCGGCCCAGCGGTACGCTTCTGCCATATCATCAATAAAAGCAGTCACTTGCACGTCCAGATTTTCGGGTTTGCCGGCATAAGCTATTTCGGTTTGCTTAAGCTCGTTTTGCCCGGTCTGGTGGCGGACCCGGATCTGGCCAGAGGCCGCGGCCTGCTTCAGGATCGCTGGCAGTGCCTGATTAAAAACTCTGGCTCCTAAACTACCACCGACGATCAAAATATTTAAGCTTTTCTGCAAATAATTCTGCGGATTTTGCCCAATCAGTTCGCTGCGTACCGGATTTCCCAACACCAGCCGGCTTTTCAGTGCCGAAAAGGCCTGCGGGAACGCCACCAGTACTTGATCGGCAATACGGGCCAGTAATTTGTTGGTCGTGCCGGCGACGGCATTTTGCTCATGAATAACCAAAGGCACGCCATCAGTCCAGGCAGCCAGACCACCCGGGCCACTGGCATAACCACCAAAGCCTAATACCAGGTCCGGCTTCAGCTGTTTCATCAAGGCACGCGCCTGCAACAAAGAGCGCACAAGCATCAAAGGCGCTTGCAGCATTGAGCGCCAGCCTTTGCCACGTAGCCCAGCCACGCTGATGGTATGAAACGGATAACCAAACTGAGGTACTAAGCGCGCTTCCATCCGATCTGCGGTACCCAGCCAATGCACTTGCCAGCCTTCAGCCGCCAACACATCCGCCACGGCGCGGGCCGGAAAAATATGACCACCTGTGCCTCCAGCCATAATCAACACAGTCGGTTGCAGAGATCCCATTACAGGTCTTGATTTATCAGGCATGGGCGCCTCCGCTAATCGCGTGACGGCCTTTCAGGCGCACTTCGAAATCAATCCGCAGCACAATAGCCGCAGCCACTAACATGATGATGAGGCTACTGCCGCCTGAACTGACAAAAGGCAAAGTCAGACCTTTGGTCGGTAATGCACCTGTGGCAACACCAATATTGACGAAAGTCTGACAACCTATCCAGATAGCGATCGAATAGGCCAGAAAACCATGAAAACTCAGACCTTTTTGCACCGCTCTTTTACCAATCCACAAGGCACGCACCATCATCAGAAACAGCAAACTGGCGACCGACAATACACCGAGTAAACCGGTTTCTTCGGCGATAATGGCCAGAATAAAATCCGTGTGCGCTTCGGGCAGATATTCCAGCTTTTGCACTGAGTTGCCAAGGCCCTGGCCGGATAATCCACCCCGGCCAAACGCCATCAGCGACTGCGTCAGCTGATAACCACTGCCAAAAGGGTCAGCCCAGGGGTCGAGGAAAGCCGTAACACGGCGCCAGCGATATTCGCTGTACACAATCAGTACCGCCATTGATGCCAGACCGGTCAGGATCAAACCAAAAAACTGCCAGAGCTTGGCGCCAGCTAAAAACAATAACACCACACTGGTACCAAACATCACGATCACAGTACCAAGGTCCGGCTGCATCAGCAGCAGGACGGCAAACACAAAGAGCACCAGCAGTGGTTTTAAAAACCCTTTAAAGTTTTCGATAACTTCTTCATGCCGGCGTACCAGATAACTGGATAAATAGATAAAAAAGAATAACTTAGCAGGCTCCGCCGCCTGAATCCCGATAGGACCAACATACAACCAGCGCGTACTGCCGTTGACGTTCCGGCCAAACGCCAGCACAGCTATAAGCCCTAAAATCCCCAACACCAGCAGCACCATACTGCCCTGTAACCAGCGGTCGATCGGCACATTCAGCGCCAAGTACGCAAAACCAACACCAATCAGGATATAAACCAGATGGCGGATACTGTAATGCAGTGGTTCACCAAACAAGCGTTCAGCCACCGGCACTGAGGCACTGGTGACCATGATAAAACCGATGCCAAGCAGCAACACCATCAGCGTAAAGAAAAAGCGGTCATAACTGACGCCATCTTCAGCACGCCACCAGTCAACCCAGTGTTCGACCAATTGTTCGGATTGCTGCGCCAGCCACGCTTTCATTTCAGCACCTGTAACACAGCTTCAGCAAAGAGACGGCCGCGTTCTTCGTAGTTTTTAAACATATCCAGGCTGGCGCAGGCTGGCGATAGCAACACCATGTCGCCGGATTTAGCGAGCGCGGCAGCTTGTTTCACCGCAGCTGTTAAATCCGCGACTTCGATAGTTCCGGGCACCAGAGCCGCAATAGCCGGGCCATCGCGGCCTAAAGTAATAACCTGATCAACCTGCTGCTTCAGCACAGTAGCGAGCTCTGTGAAGTCGACGCCTTTGCCATCGCCACCAGCGATCAAAATGAGTTTGCCTGGTACGTCCGCGCGCAGACCCGCGATAGCCGCCAGCGTTGCGCCGACATTGGTGGCTTTGGAATCATTGACCCAACGGATACCCTGCTGATCTGCCACTAAAGTGCAGCGGTGTGGCAGCGGTTGATAGGTTTGCAGCGCCTGCACCAGCGCTTCACGACTGCAGCCGGCAGCCAGTGCCAGGGCACAGGAAGCCAGCGCATTAAACTGATTATGCCGGCCGACCATCGACATCTGTCTGACTGGCAGCAAAGGCTCACCATCGACCAACAGCCAACTTTCACCCTGATGCTGTACCAGGCCATAACCATCCTGCGGCTGTTGCAGGTTCAGGCCAATTTGCGGCGCGGCACAGCCAAGCGGACGGGTCAGACTGTCCTCAGCGTTAAACACCGCGAGATCGGTATGCAGATAAATCCGTTGTTTGGCTGCGGCATAAGCCGCCATAGTGCCGTGACGGTCCAGATGGTCTTCAGTGACATTCAGATTAGCCGCGGCGCGTAACTTCAGGCTGTGCGTCGTTTCCAGCTGAAAGCTCGACAGCTCCAGTACATAGATTTTGGCATCTGAACGTTCGAGCGCA
This sequence comes from uncultured Chromatiaceae bacterium, assembly GCA_946481195.1. The sequence goes on along the minus strand of CAMLNG010000034.1, from coordinate 2,552 downwards.
TCCAGTACTGCCAGGCCAATATTGCCGGCTGCCAGCGCCGGAATACCGCTGCAATTGAGCATAAACTCGGTGAGCGTCGTGACGGTGGATTTGCCGTTTGAGCCGGTCACAGCAACCACAGGTTTTTCATTGCAAAGCGCGAACAGCTCAACATCGCCCATCAGCTGAGCGCCCTGGGCAGTGGCAAAACGCAGCGCCGGATGACTGGTATCCAGACCAGGGCTGACCAGCAGCACATCCATCCGGGCCAGCCGGTTGGCATCAAGTTCGCCGAGATAAATGCCATCGACTTTTTCTGCCGCGATGGCATCAAGGCCTGCCACTTTCAGCCGGGTGTCCATCAGCACTGGCTTTACGCCATGTTTCAGCAAAAAACGCACAGTGGCAAGCCCGGTTACCCCGAGGCCAATCACTGCAACTCTTTTACCCTGAAACAGCTTTGTCATGCCTTTATTTCCTTTCAGATCAACGCAGTTTCAGCGTTGCCAGCCCAATCAACACAAAAATAATCGACAAGATCCAAAACCGGACTATCACGCGCGGTTCAGGCCAGCCTTTTAACTCATAGTGGTGATGAATAGGCGCCATGCGGAAAATCCGCTGGCCACGCAGTTTGTAAGAACCGACTTGCAAAATGACAGACATGGTTTCGATGACAAAAATACCACCCATCACAATCAATACTATTTCCTGACGCACCAGCACCGCAATCACACCCAATAAAGCACCTAAAGCCAGTGAGCCGACGTCGCCCATAAAGACCTGTGCCGGATAAGTGTTAAACCATAAAAAGCCAAGGCCGGCGCCGACGATACTGGTACAGACCACCACCAGTTCGGAAGTCAGCGGTAAATGTGGGATATGCAGATAATTGGCAAATACAGCGTTACCGCTGACATAAGCGATGATGGCAAAAGCTGCGGCGACCATCACGGTCGGCACTATAGCGAGGCCGTCTAAACCGTCAGTCAGATTGACCGCATTAGAGAAACCAACCATGACAAAATAAGTCGTCACCAGGAAGAACAAGCCGAGCTGAGGTAACACGTCTTTTAAAAACGGCACCACCAGACTGGTTTCGGCCGGCCGCTCGGCGGTGGCATAAAGGAAAACCGCAGTAGCAATGGCAAACACCGACTGCCAGAAATACTTCCAACGGGCGATCAGGCCTTTAGGGTCTTTACGGATCACTTTGCGGTAATCGTCGATAAAACCAATCCAGCCATAAGCCAGCAGCACAAACAGCACGACCCAGACATATTTGTTGCTGAGGTCAGCCCAGAGCAAAGTGCTGATGGCGATAGAACCCAAAATCAGCAAACCGCCCATAGTCGGAGTGCCTTTTTTCGAAAAATGGCTTTCCGGGCCGTCATTGCGTACCGTCTGACCGATTTGCAGCCGCTGCAGTGCGGCAATCAGTTTCGGACCAAAATACAGGCTCAGCAATAAAGCTGTCAGCACGCCAAGAATGGCGCGGAACGTCAGATAGCTGAAGACGTTAAAAGCATTGATATATTGAGTCAGAAACTCGGCCAACCAGACTAACATGCGCTTTTCTCCTGCTGACATCTTTCTAGCAAGTCTTGTACTACTAATTCCATCCGGGCACTGCGCGAGCCTTTCACCAGAATGGAGACATCTTCTTTGCTCTGTAACAAGCCATGCAGTTTAGGCAGCAGATGGTCACGCGAACTGAAATGCGCGCCGTGCTGATGGAACTGTTCGCTGGCATTCTGTGATAACACGCCCAAAGTGAACAAGCCGTTAATTCCTGCCTGTTTGGCGTAGATACCCACTTCTTCATGGTAAATGCGCGCATCTGGCCCTAATTCACCCATATCGCCCAGCACCAGATAACGCTGACCACCATAAGCAGCCAGCAAATCGATGGCAGCTTTAGCAGATTCCACATTAGCGTTATAGGTGTCGTCGATAATGCGTAAACCCGGCTTTGGCTGATAAACATTGATCCGGCCTTTGACCGGTTGCATCGCTGCCAGGCCAAGCTGCACGTCTGTCAGGCTGGCGCCAAGTGCCAAAACGCCGGCAGTGGCAGCTAAAGCGTTATGCACATTGTGTTTGCCCGGAATAGTCAGCTGCACAAAACAATGGCCTTTAGGGGTGTGCAGCTCAAAACCGGCGCAGCCTTCTGCATCCAGTTCAATATTGTCGGCGTAAATATCCGCATGTTGGGTCGCACTGAAACTTTGTACATGCAGATGCTGAACTTTAGGTAACCAATAGCTGTGGTATTCAGAATCCAGCGGCAGAATGGCTGTACCACCTGCGGATAAACCGCTGTAAATCTCGCCTTTGGCGCGTGCCACACCGAAAATGTCGCCAAAACCTTCAATGTGTGCCGGCGCTACGATGGTGATCATTGCCACATCGGGTTTCACCAACGAGCTGGTATAAGCGATTTCGCCCAAATGATTCGCGCCAAGCTCCATCACGGCAAAATTATGGCTTTCGTTCAGCCGTAACAAGGTCAGTGGCACGCCGATTTCATTATTAAAATTGCCGGCAGTGGCCAGTACGTTACCGATGCGCGA
>CAMLNG010000033.1 GCA_946481195.1 uncultured Chromatiaceae bacterium | reverse complement strand
GACGTCGTGGCGGCAATTAAACCAGACGACCCGCATTTTGCCCGCACCCGCCTGCTGGTGATTGAAAATACCACCGGTGGCCAGGTGCTGAGCCTGGACTATATGGCGCAGATGGCGGCTTTGGCAAAAGCCAATCAGTTATCCTGTCATATCGACGGCGCAAGGATTTTTAATGCCGCAGTCGCGATTGCGAGCGCGACGCAGGTAGATCCTTACCAGGTCGCCCGGCAGTTAGTCAGCGGTTACGATTCGATTTCTGTGTGTTTATCCAAAGGTCTCGGCGCCCCTGTCGGGTCATTGTTATTAGGCAGTCGAGAGTTCATTGCCAAAGCGCGCCGGGTACGTAAGATGCTCGGTGGTGGCATGCGCCAGGCCGGTAGTCTGGCTGCAGCCGGTTTATATGCGTTGCAACATCATGTCCACCGTCTGCAGGACGATCATCAGCATGCGCAGCTACTGGCAAGCGGCCTGCAGCAGATAGTCCGGGATACCGGTTTGGAAACTCAGTTTTCACTGCAAATGCCGCAAACGAACATCATTTTCTGTGACGTGGACGCTGCGCTTGCCAGCCATTTTGTGGCAGAATTAGGCAAACATCAGGTCCGGCTGACCAGTAGTGTGTATCAACAGGCCGGACAGACGAAATCCCGCATCCGTTTAGTGACTCATCTGGATATCACTTTGCCGCAAATACAGGCCATGCTGAGCTGTAGCCGGGATATATTGCGCCGTTATTAACGTCTGCCGCTGCGATGGCAGACATACAGAGGTCTGCCATGCTGCAGTTTTTCGAAAAATTAACCAATCCATTCCCGCCGCAAGAACCGACACAGCCACCAAAGGGCTTGTATGCGTTTTGTCGCCACTACAGCAAAGGCATGGAAATTCCTTTGGCGGTCATGGCAATTCTCACCGCATTGCTGGCCATGCTGGAAGTGTCCCTGTTTGGCTTTATGGGGCAATTAGTCGACTGGCTGGTACAAAAAGACCCGGCGACGTTATGGCAAACCGAACAGGACACGTTGATCCGCATGGGGCTGTTAACGGCCGTCGGTATGCCACTGCTGGTGCTCATCCACTCCGCCGTGTTGCACCAGACCTTGCTTGGCAATTATCCAATGTCGATCCGCTGGCAGGCGCATCGTTATTTACTGAAACAAAGTGTCAGTTTTTATCAGAATGATTTTGCCGGCCGTATCGCGACCAAAGTGATGCAGACTGCCCTCGCAGTGCGTGAAACCGCGACTAAGCTGCTCGACGTCATGGTCTATGTGCTGGTGTATTTCAGCACTATGTTGTATCTGGTATTTGACGCGGACTGGCGCCTGGTATTGCCTTTATTGGTCTGGCTCGCGCTTTATATTTGTCTGCAATGCTATTTTATTCCGCGCTTAAAAGATGTGGCGAGCCGCCAGGCCGACGCCCGCTCAGATATGACCGGCCGTATTGTCGACAGCTACACCAATATCAATACTATTAAGTTATTTTCGCATACCAGCCGCGAAGCCGATTATGCCAAAGACAGCATGTCGCGTTTCCTAAATCCGGTGTACGAGCAAATGCGTCTGGTCACCTGGTTAAGTTTCAGCGTGCAGGCACTGAATTATTTGCTGGTGTTTTCTATCGGGGCTTTGTCGATTTGGCTCTGGATGGCACAGGCGGTCAGCGTCGGCGCAATTGCGATTGCGGTCAGTTTGTCGCTGCGATTAAACGGCATGTCACAGTGGATCATGTGGGAAGTCAGCAGCTTGTTTGAAAACATCGGCACAGTAGCCGACGGCATCACCACGCTGGCACAACCCCAACAAGTACTCGACAGCCCCACAGCAACACCTTTACAGGTCACAGGTGGCGGCATTCATTTTGATCAGGTGAGCTTTCAGTACGCCAGTCAAGGGCGGCAAGTGTTGCAACAGCTGGATTTAAATATCAAACCGGGTGAAAAAGTGGGTCTGGTTGGCCGCAGCGGTGCCGGTAAGTCCACGCTGGTCAATCTGCTGCTGCGCTTCTACGATCTGGAAACTGGCCAGATCCGCATTGACGGGCAAAATATCCGCGACGTAAAACAAGAAAGCCTGCGCGCACAGATTGCCATGGTAACGCAGGACACTTCACTGCTGCATCGCACAGTGCGGGAAAATATTCTGTACGGCAAGCCGGATGCCAGTGAGGCCGAGCTGTTGGCTGCCGTCAAAGCAGCTGAAGCTGATCAGTTTATCAGTGAATTGAGTGACCCCCGCGGTAATCAGGGTCTGGACGCACAAGTCGGCGAGCGCGGCGTGAAGTTGTCCGGTGGTCAGCGCCAACGGATTGCAATTGCACGGGTGTTACTGAAAAACGCGCCGATTTTAATTCTGGATGAAGCAACTTCCGCACTGGATTCCGAAGTTGAGGCGGCCATTCAGCACAGCCTGAACCGGCTGATGGCCGGCAAAACCGTGATTGCGATCGCGCACCGACTGTCGACTATCGCGGCAATGGACCGGCTGATTGTGTTGGATCAGGGCGCTATTGTGGAGCAAGGCAGCCATCAGGAGCTGATTGCAAAAGGTGGTATCTACGCGCAGTTATGGGCACATCAGACCGGTGGTTTTATCGGTCTGGACTAATCTTGGCGCAGAAACCGGGTTTATAAAAAGAACAAGGGCTGCAACTGCAGCCCTTGTTCTTACGCGTTCTGATTAACCCAAACGCGGATCAGTCTCCGCTACCCCAAGCTCTTCCTGATGAGCAATTTTAAACTGCAATAAAGCGCCGAATGGTTGCATATCCACCAGCTCCCGGAAACAAATCCAGTCGACCAGGCAATACAGGCTCATGGCCAGATAATCCCACTGCTGAAATTCACCGGCCGCGGCTTTGCTATTCAAAATCTTCAGCGTTGCCTGCACGCGCTCGTGTTGCAGGTTAAAAAATAATTTGTTGTCCCGGACATCAAAACCTGAGCGTTTACACAGCAGCAACTCGACCAGCGAGTCATTTGCCGCATTGATGATGGTCAGCAAATTCTCTTGCGACCAGCTTAATGGGCTTAATGCGAATTTTTGTGTCAGGTAACGATAAATAACACCCGAATCAAACACTACCTGCTCGCCGTCGGCCAACATTGGGACTTTACGCGTCGGATTCAGGGCAATCAGCCGCTCGCGGTCGGCCGATTCAAAAATATTCAGGCTGATAAACTCATGTGGCCGGTTGGCTAACAACAACCGCAGGCGACGGACAAATGGTGAAGAAGTAGACCCATATAACTGCATAATTTCTCCCGAAAAAAACCAGGCAGCCCGCTGGCTGCCCGACATTTGTTATTGAATACCGCTTTGTTCTATCACCGGTTGACTTACCGGCTCTGGCTGTTGATACACAGGCTCCGGTTGCTGGTATACAGGTTCTGGCTGCTGGTACACAGGCTCCGGTTGCTGGTATACAGGTTCTGGCTGCTGGTACACAGGCTCAGGCTGCTGGTATACAGGTTCTGGCTGCTGGTACACAGGCTCAGGCTGCTGATACACAGGCTCAGGCTGTTGGTATACCGGCTCTGGTTGCTGGTATACCGGTTCTGGTTGCTGATAAACAGGCTCTGGCTGCTGGTACACAGGTTCAGGCTGTTGTACAGGTTCAGGTTGCTGGTACACCGGTAGCTCCGTGATCGGTTGCTCTGTCACCGGCTCCGGCATTGGCTCCACCGGCTGCGGTTGTTCAAACACCGGTTGCGGCTCAGGTTGTGGCACTATTTCTGGTGTCGCTTCTGGCGTCGTGATTTGTTCTGGTGAACCAATTTGATCAACCGGCGCTGGTATCTCGGTCACCGATGTTTCATGCACCGGCTGCTCAAACACCGGTTGCTCAATAACACCATCTTTATTGTTCTCGACCGTCTCAGCGACCGGCTGCACTGGAGCAGCCACATCGCCCTGATCCGGTGTCACGGCTACAGGCTCAGTCTGCGGCGTTAATTCATTGACTGGCTGGGCAAACACCTGGTCGCGTTCCTGTTGCTGCCGGCGCAATTGATCCAAATCGGGATCTGGCTGCGCGATAATTTGTTGGTCACCCGGCATGGCAACATTATTGTCCTGCCGTTTTTCTGCCGCCCAACGCCGGCGTTCGCCTTGATCTTCATAGCGCCAGGTCTCACCGCGAGTCTCACGCACTGGTTCATAGCCAGCCTGATACACCACACCGTGCCGGTGCTGCGGATTATGCCGCCAGTGCCGGCGCTCTTCGTGTTCGTAGATATCATGACTGCGGTAATAGTGCCGCGGGCGATAATCGTGATGGTGGATCACGACGATTTCATTGCGTGGCCAGTAAAAGGTGGAGAAATAAAAATTCGGTGCAACTTGCACGCCGGCTCCCCAATAAAAAGAAGCGTGGCTGCGATATCCGGTCGGGTATGGCCAGTGCACTGGAGGGTAAGAGCGCCACCACCAGTCGCCATACACCACACGCGTGTCATAGACTGGAACATAAATCACTTCAGGTCGTGCCGGCTCAATGACTATGACTTTTTCTTTGCGCTCAACCCGGATATGTTCCTGATTTTGCAGATTGCCAGCGGTATACGCTTTTTCGCGCAGTTTCTGCACTGTCGCCATCACCTGCTTTTCCTGTACTAAAAAGGCGTCACCAAGTTTTTGCGTCCAGTCCAGTTCGTTGTTCATCTTGGTCAGCAACGGCGGAAACGCGACCAACGCCCGCACGCTTGGGTCCCAGGATTCGTTTTCTGCCGCTTTTAAGGCCTGTTCTGAAGTCATACCAGGCTTGGCTGACAACCAACGGGTGGCTTTGATGATTTCCAGCGGATAAGTCGCCGCGATTAAAACGTGCGATAACACTGTGTCCGGGTATAGCGCCACCGGGGCCAGCATTTGGTCTAATTCAGCCTGAGAAAACTGTTTTTTTGCCGCTGCCTGGGGTTTTGTAGTACTGGCAGCGGGTTGACTCAGTTGCTGTGTCGCCTTGGCTGCAGCCTGTTTATCTGCCGCAACAGCCGGGAACTGAGTCACTAACGCAAGAGTAATGGCAGATAAAAACGGCACGCGGCACGACATTTTTGGCTCCTTGCTGCAGCTGAGGCAGCATATTTATCACGGGTAGCTGTTACAACTTGTCTACGATAACTCAGTTATATGCCGTTGTTTCTGAATCGCTTCTGAATAGAAGTTTAGCCGTTCGACTGTTTTTGCCGCCATAAGTTCGACAGCGAAAATCCGGTGACCAATGCAGTCCCGCACAGCACAGTTAAAGCTCCGGCTAAAGTGTGCCAGCCAACTGTTTCACCTAAAAATAATGCTCCCCAGCAGACCCCAAACACCGGGATTAAAAAAGTCACTGTCAGGGTGGGAGTAGCCCCGATATCACGAACTAAGGCAAAGTACAGCAGATAGGCAATGCCAGTGCACAACACGCCGAGCAACAATAAAGCGATCCCCTGCAGCAGACTCGGTACAGTCGCCGGTGGTTGCAGTAATGCCAGTGGCAACAGCCAGCAAAACGCTGCCCACATGCTGCCATGCGCATTGGCAAAAGGTTCAACCGCAGCGGCACGGCGGGTGTAGTGCGTGGCTAAACCATAACAGCAGGCAGCGCCGGCAGCAGCCGCAATCGCCACAACAGCATTGGGTTGTAACACTACTGCATCAAAACCTACCAGAATTGCGACGCCACTCACGCCAAGCAGCAAACCGCAGACTAATTTCAGACTGAGCGGCTGGCGGAAAAACAACACACCAAGCACTGCCCCCCAAATTGGGGCTGTTGCGTTTAATACTGACAACACAGACGCGGTCAGCCAATTTGCCGCGTAAGCAAACAACAAAAATGGCAAGGCGGAATTGATTAAACCCAGGATCAGATAATGCCGGATGTTGCCACTGAGCCATAATGGTTTGCGCCACAACCAAGCCATGACAGCCAGAAACAATGCCGCCAGCCCAACGCGGCCTGCCATCAAGGGCGCCGGACCAAAGGCAGGCACCGCCAGACGGATAAATAAAAACGATGCGCCCCAAATTGCAGCAAGCAGCAATAGACGCAGAAAATCCCGGACTTGCATCTCAGTGGTCCAATGACATCAGAATTAACCTTGCTGACCAGGATCATCCTGGCCAATCCGGCTGGCGACAGCCCCGCTTTGCTGACGATACTTGGCGTCTTCGCGTTTGTTGTAAGGCCTCGCCGCTTCACCGGTCATCAATTCAAAATTCAGTGCGCCAATCTTCATGTTGGGCCGAAGCGCCAGCGGTAAACGGCCACTGTTGTAGAATTCCAGCACAATATTGCCCGACCAACCCGGATCAATCCGGTGTGCCGTGACATGCACCATCAGCCCCAACCGCGCGAGGCTCGAGCGCCCGTCCAGCCAGCCGACAATATCAGCCGGCAAAGTGACCGATTCCAGCGTAATCGCCAGTGCCAGCTCCCCGGGATGGAGGAAAAAGGCCTCGTCGTCGGTCAATACAATTTCATCACTCATCACAGAATCAAGCGCAGCCTGCACTTCTTCCCGCGGGCCGGACAAATCGATAAAAGGCGCTGCATAAGCACGAAAAGTACGGAATTTATGGCCAAGCCGGATATCGACGCTGACGCCGCTGATCATGTCTGCTGCAGGTTTTGGTTCAATTTTGATCCTGCCTTGTGCCAGATATTGTTCGATGTCGCGATCACAAAGTCTCATGTTAATCATCCGTCATTAAAATTTCGACTGCCTGTTGCGGGCTGAGCCGGGTTTGCCAGTATAAAGTGAAGATCAGCTGCTGTGCTATTTTTCTATAGATTTCAGCTGTTTGATTATCTTTTGCTAATGCTATCGGCGCTCCGTTATCGCCGGCCTCGCGGATTTGCGCCTGTAGCGGTAACTGCCCAAGCACACTAACCTGATAACGCCCCGCTAATTCCAACCCGCCGTGAGTGCCGAAAATGTCATCCTGATGACCACAGGACGGGCACTGGTAAAAACTCATATTTTCTACCAGGCCCAGCAACGGAATATGAACCTGGCGGAACATCTGAATGGCTTTTTTCGCATCCGCCAGTGCTACATCCTGCGGCGTGGTGACAATCACAGCGCCAGCCACCGGCAACTTTTGCGACATGGTCAGCTGGATATCGCCGGTACCCGGTGGCATGTCAACGACAAGGTAATCAAGCTCTGGCCACAAAGTTTCGTTAACCAGCTGCATCAACGCCTGACTCGCCATCGGGCCGCGCCAGACAGTGGCATTTTCCGGGTCAACCAAAAAGCCAATTGATTGCAGCACAATGCCGTGTTTTTGTAGCGGATTCAGATGTTTTTCATCCGGCGAAGTAGCCCGGCTTTGCGCTTCGCCGAGCATCAGCGGAATGGAAGGACCGTAAATGTCCGCATCCAGCAGACCCACTTTCGCGCCTTGTTGCGCCAGTGCGACGGCAAGATTAACTGCGGTGGTTGATTTTCCGACGCCACCTTTGCCGGAAGCCACCAGAATAATTTGCCGCACTTTACCAAAAGCAAAAGGCAGATCTTGCTGCCAATCCACCCGGACTAAATAAGCAAGTCCGAGGTTTTTGCACTGACTGGTTAACCAGTCCTGTAACCATAAGGCCGGGAATGGCAGCGTCACAGACAAAGTATCGCGCTCAAGGCGGATATCTGCGATTTCGCTGAGCGGTAACGGCATGGCATCATGACATGGCATTGCAAGCAATTGCCGCAGCGGCTCAGGCCAGGTTTCAGCGGAAGGAGAATCGGCTTTTTTTTTCCAGAATGAAAACATAACTAATCCTTGCAAAATACACGGAAGCCAGGGGGCGGAGCCTTGGTGCGGCCGAGACTTTAAGTCTGCAGTTATTGCGCCGCTGTCGCGCTTTGTAGCTGGCTATTGTATCATGTTGCATATTGTTTTTATTGCATTCATCGATACAGAGCCGGTTCATGACGACACGTAAAATCCTAATCACCAGTGCCTTACCTTATGCCAACGGCCCCATTCATTTAGGCCATCTGCTTGAATACATTCAGACCGACATCTGGTCACGTTTCCAAAAAGCGCGCGGACACCAGTGTTATTACGTCTGCGCAGATGACGCGCACGGCACACCGATCATGCTCAAAGCACAGCAGCTTGGCCTGACGCCGGAGCAAATGATTGCCCAAACCGCAGTAGAGCATCAGGCTGATTTTGCCGAGTTCCTGATTGGCTTTGACAACTACCACAGCACGCATAGCCCGGAAAACCAGGCCTTTGCCAGCGAGATTTATACCAAACTCGACGCCGGTGGCTACATCAAACGTCGTTCCATCAGCCAGCTGTTTGACCCGGAAAAACAAATGTTTTTACCGGACCGTTTTGTCAAAGGTGATTGCCCGAAATGTGGCGCTTTGGATCAAAACGGTGACAGCTGTGACGTTTGTGGCGCGACTTACAGCCCAACCGAACTGAAGAACCCGAAATCTGTGGTATCAGGTGCCACACCGGTGCTGAAAGATTCTGAACACTATTTCTTTGACTTGCCGGCCTTTGAACAAATGCTGCAGGACTGGACCCGTGGTGGCGCACTGCAAAGCGAAATGGCCAATAAACTACAAGAATGGTTTAAAGACGGCCTGCAGCAATGGGACATCAGCCGTGACGCGCCCTACTTTGGCTTTGAAATTCCGGGCGCGCCTGGCAAATTCTTTTATGTCTGGTTGGATGCGCCTATTGGTTATCTCGCGAGTTTCAAAAATTATTGCGACAAAACCGGCATCGATTTTAATCAGTTCTGGCAGTTAGATTCCGATGCTGAGGTCTATCACTTCATCGGCAAAGATATTATCTACTTCCACAGTCTGTTCTGGCCGGCAATGCTGCACGGCGCCGGCTATCGCAAGCCAACCAGCGTATTTGCCCACGGTTTTGTTACAGTCAACGGCGCTAAAATGTCGAAATCGCGCGGCACTTTTATCAAAGCCCGGACTTACCTGGAGCATTTAAACCCGGAGTATCTGCGTTATTATTTCGCGTCAAAACTGACTTCAGGCATTGTTGATCTGGATTTGAACCTGGATGATTTTGCACAGAAAGTGAATGCCGATTTGGTCGGTAAAGTGGTCAATATCGCCAGCCGCTGCGCCAGTTTTATTAGCAAAAAATTCAATGGTACTTTGTCGTCTAATCTGGCCGAGCCAGAGCTTTTTGCTGAATTTATTGCACAGGGCGACAGTATTGCCGCTTCGTTTGAAGAACGCGATTACGCCCGCGCCATTCGGGACATCATGGCGCTGGCTGACAAAGCCAACCAATATATCGACGCCAAAGCCCCCTGGGTTTCAGCCAAAGATGACAGCAAACAGCAGGAAACGCATGAAGTCTGCTCTATGGGTATTAACCTGTTCCGTGTGCTGATGCATTATTTAAAACCAGTGCTGCCGAATATGGCGCGCGAAGTCGAAGCATTCTTAAACAGCGAACTGCGTTGGGACAACTACCAGCAGCCATTACTGAATCATGCGGTCAATCCGTTTAAAGCCCTGATGCAACGGGTCGACCCGGTCAAAGTGCAGGCAATGGTTGATGCTTCAAAAGACAATTTGCAGGTGGCTGCCACTGCGGCAAATCAGGCACCGGCAGTGCAAAACGCACCTGTTGCAGCAGATATCGAAGCTATAGCCCCGACTATTAACATCGATGATTTTGCCAAACTGGATTTACGCATCGCGAAAATTGTCAGTGCTGAACATGTTGAAGGCGCGGACAAGTTACTGCGGCTGCAGCTTGATCTGGGCAACGAACAACGTCAGGTGTTCGCCGGCATCAAAGCCGCATACCAGCCAGAACAATTAGTCGGCCGTCTGACGGTGATGGTGGCGAACCTGGCGCCGCGCAAAATGAAATTTGGCATGTCAGAAGGCATGGTGATGGCCGCAGGGCCAGGCGGCAGCGAGATTTTCCTGCTAAGCCCGGATGACGGTGCCACACCGGGTATGCGGGTCAAATAATCCAGCCAAAACCGCAGCCTCGCTGCGGTTTTGTTATTACGGCCTGACCCCAGCGGGTGTAGTGCCGCAAAATCGCAAAAAGGATGAAGCATGGCGGCGACTATCCGCTCGTTTTCTTCGTTATATAGCGCAACCTTGCTGATGGTATTAGCAGCGGGTTTACTGACTACTTATTTAGGCCTGAAGCTGGCGTCGATGGAGGTGGCCAAGGTCTGGATCGGCGCCATGATGTCGGCGTATTACCTCGGGCTGGTGCTTGGTTCCAAAATCGGCCACAAGCTCATCGCCCGTGCCGGCCATATCCGTGCTTTTGTTGCCAGCGCCGGCGTCGTGACCGCATCTGCGCTCGGGCACGCCATGATCGAACAGCTTGAGGTTTGGTTGATACTGCGGCTCATCGTTGGCATGTGCATGATGTGTCAGTACATGGTGCTGGAAAGCTGGCTCAATGAGCAGGCCGACAGTAAAAACCGCGGCACTATTTTCGCAAGCTACATGATAGTGTCCTATCTTGGCCTGGTACTGGGCCAGGGCGCGATGAGTTTAAACCCGGAGCTCACCATCAAACCGCTGTTGCTGGTAGCGATGTGTTTTGCGCTTTGTATTGTGCCGCTGGCACTGACCCGACGAATTCACCCGCAGCCGCTGAAGCCGGCCCCCTTACAAATTAAAGTGTTCTGGCAAAAAGTACCGCAGTCGCTGACGACAATCGCGATGGCTGGGGTTATTGTCGGCTCGTTTTATGGTCTGGCGCCGGCTTTTGCTGCCAGTCAGGGGATGAACACTGAACAAGTCGCCGCTTACATGGCCACGACGGTCATGGCCGGATTACTGGCGCAGTGGCCGATGGGCAAATTATCAGACCGGGTGCGGCGCAGCCGGCTCATCCGCACCAATAGCGTGATTCTGGGGCTCTTAGTGCTGGCGATGGCGGTGTTACCCCTTAGTGGTCTGGTGCAGCTGGGCTTTACTTTTGTGTTTGGCGTTTTTGCATTTACTTTGTATCCGCTGGGTGCTGCGCTGGCGAACCAGAATATCGAGCAACATGAACGGGTTGCGCTCTCTGCCACTATTTTGCTGACCTTTGGTTTAGGTGCCAGCATCGGGCCTTTGCTGGCGTCGGCTTTTATGCAAATTGGTGGCAGTCAGATGTTGTATGCCTTTATGGCCGTGATAGCGGCATTGTTGTTTGTCCGGCTTCATCAGGTGAACTACCAGCAAAAACAACAGGAAAAAATTGCGCCAAAAGACTATATGATGGCTGCTGGTGACTTAGTGGGCTCTCCGCTTGCAGCTGCGCTGGACCCGCGGGTCGACCAGCAGACAGTTGACCAACAGATGAAAGCCGAACGTTACAGTGCGCCGGAGACTGCTGATCCAGCGCAATTTGAACTGGACTTGACTACCGCCGAGACCGCGGCAAATCCCGACAGTCAGGCGAAGCCCGCAGACTAACCTAAGGTTAACACCACTTTGCCCACCAGCTGATTACTGGCCAGTAACTGGTGGGCTGCATCCGCTTGTTGCCAGGGCAGAGTTTTTGCAATCACAGGTTGAATACTGCCGGTTTCTAACGCGCTGCCAAATTGCGTTAAAAACCGGCTGACTAACTCTGTTTTGTAGGCATCGCTGCGGTTACGTAAAGTTGAACATAATAGCTGCCCACGTTTTTTGAACATCAGCGTTAAATCAAAGGCCGGCACTGTCCTGCCGCCTAACATCGCCAAAACGACGATACGGCCATCCAACCCCAATATTTGTAAGTTTTTTGGTAAATAATCTGCTGCAACCGGGTCGACAATCACCTGAAAGCCTTGCGGCACGCCTCCTTTGAGCACAACAGCAAAATCCGCTGTTTTGTAATTGACGGCAACATCAGCACCAAGCTTGAGGCAGGCCGCCGTTTTTTCATCAGATCCAGCCGTGACAGCAACCAGAGCACCGGCGGTTTTTGCCAGTTGGATAGCCGCAGTACCAACGCCACTGGCACCAGCGTGCAATAACACCGCTTGACCTGCTTTGAGTTCACCCAGTACAAACATCGCCTGATAAGCAGTCAGAAACACTTCGGCGCAGCCCGCAGCACTCTCAACTGACATGCCAGCCGGACGGCGCAATAGATGACTGGCAGGCATTTTTACATATTCAGCATAACCGCCGCCCGGCACCAGACCAAAAACTTCAGCCCCGAGCCAGTCCGCACCAACAGCATCACCACAGGCCACCACAGTACCGGCCACTTCAAGCCCCAAAATCGGGCTCTCCCCCGGTGGTGGCGGATAATAGCCCGCCCGCTGTGCCAAATCTGCCCGGTTCACTCCGGCTGCGCTTACTTTGATTAAAACCTCAGTCTCGCTAATCTCAGGCAGCGGTAAAGTGACAAATTGCAGTTGCTGTGTGGATGTCACATCAATCGCCTGCATCGAGGTCGGTAAAGCTGTGAAAGTCGGCATAAGAATATCCTTCCAGGTAGTATTTGCTGCAGCCACCGGCGCAAATTGCAGTTTTACTTTAGCTTTTGCTGCGGCCGGACTAAAATGGCGCCCTTTTCAGGACACAGGCCGCTTTTCGTCAGGCGACTGACCACAGCAGATTATCAGACTCGGAACTTCTTATGGCCGCCAGCATCATTTTACAAGCCGATCGGGAAAAATCATTAAAACGCCGCCATCCCTGGGTGTTTTCCAAAGCGGTGAAACAAGTCAAAGGCAAAGCCAATTGTGGTGAGACTGTTGAGATCCGAAGCCACGACGGCAGTTTTATCGCCAGCGGCGCCTATTCGCCAGATTCACAAATCCGGGTTCGGGTCTGGTCTTTTGATGAACATGAAGCGATAGACGCTGCATTCTTTTTACGCCGTATCAGCGCGGCCTGGCAAGTACGCCAACAATTATTTGACCTCAACGACACCAACGGTATTCGGGTAGTGGCGGCCGAGTCCGATGGTCTGCCGGGAGTTACAGTTGACCTTTACCACGATATTTTGGTCGTACAGTTATTAAGCGCCGGCGCGGATTATCAGCGCGCCCATATCGTTGCGGCGCTGCGTCATGTATTCCCCTACTGCAGTATTTACGAGCGCTCTGATGTCGATGTGCGTAAAAAAGAAGGCTTGGCCCCGGTTACAGGCTGGTTGCACGCACCGCGTGACAGCGGTGAAGTGGTGATTCTAGAGCACGGCATGAAAATTCTGGTTGATGTGGTGAATGGCCACAAAACCGGTTTTTATCTTGACCAACGCGACAGCCGGGCCGCCGCCGCGCGTTACGCCAAAGATAAAACTGTATTAAATTGCTTTAGTTATACCGGCACTTTTGCGGTCGCCGCATTAGCCGGTGGTGCCAGCCATGTCGTCAATGCAGATATGTCTGAGCTTGCACTTGAAACCGCAAAGCGCAACGCGGAATTGAATCAGTTAGACCTCAGTCAGCTGGATTTTACAAAAGCTGACGTCTTTAAGCTGCTACGCCAATATAAAGAACAAGGTCGTGAGTTCGACATGGTGATCCTCGACCCGCCGAAATTCGCCGAAAGCAAAGCCCAATTGATGGGCGCCTGCCGTGGTTATAAAGACATTAACCGCGTAGCGATGCAAATTGTGAAAAAAGGCGGCTGGCTGCTGACATTTTCCTGTTCGGGCCTGATGGAAGATAGCCTGTTTCAGAAAATCGTTGCCGATGCAGCGCTGGATGCCGGCCGGGACTGTTTGTTTATCGAGAAGCTAAGTCAGGCCAAAGACCACCCGATCGCCAGCTTTTACCCGGAAGGCCATTACCTGAAAGGCTGGGTTTGCCTGATCCGCTGATAGCGTCAAACAAGATAAAGCCCCGTTGTTACGGGGCTTTTTTGTTCGGCATTTGTTTTATGAGGTACGGCTTTTACACATTTCGATGAATGCACAGTCCTGCCCCATAAAAACACTTGGACCTGTTTTGTCAGTCAAGTATGCTGCATGGCGAAACACGACACACTAACCTTAATCCCCCCTTATATTTGACCGGAGTTTGTCATGAAAAAATTGATGCTCGCATTTGCCCTCGCCGCCGGTTCTGCACAGGCCGCCTGGCAACTGGACGCTCAGCAGTCGTCACTACGTTTTGTCACTGTGAAAAATGATTTGGTGGCTGAAACTCATAGTTTTAAACAATTACAGGGACAATGGGCCGATAATGGCCAGTTTAGTGTCGAGATCCCGGTGCAAAGCCTGGATACTATGATTCCTATCCGCAATGAACGGATGCTGGAACATCTGTTTAACGCCAAACAGTTTCCGGTGATTAAGGCGGCCGGAACATTGGATACCGCCAAGATCACCGCACTTAAAACCGGCGCAACACATCAGGAAAAAGTAGAACTGAGCCTGACCCTGTTAGACCAAACGCAGAAAGTAACCGTTGACTTAAACGTGGTGAAACTCGCTGACAACAGAGTACTGGCTTTCACCAAAGCACCTGTGCTGGTAAAAGCTACCGACTTTAAACTCGATGGCGGCGTGAAAAAACTACAGGAAATCGCCAAGTTAAACCGGATTGAGCTGGTAGTACCGGTCAGCTTTGATGTTCAGTTCAGCCGTTAATAGCGCTCACTAACGGCGGACGTCAAACCAAGCAATGAAAAAAGGGAGCCTGTGCTCCCTTTTCTTTTGAACCCGTTAAAACAACCAGTGCGCCATGCCGGCAATCACCGGTAAAGTGATTAAGGTGCGCAAAATAAACAGAAAAAACAGGTCCCACAAAGTGACCGGAATTTTACTCCCCAGTAATAAAGCTCCAACTTCTGACATATAAATCAGCTGCGTCACCGATAACGCCGCAATGACAAAACGTGTCATTTCGCTCGGCACTTCGCTGACAAGAATGGACGGCACAAACATATCAGCAAAACCAACCATTACAGATTTGGATGCCTGTTCTGCATAAGGGATTTGTAGTAACTCCAGCAGCGGTACAAAAGGCGCGCCAAGCAGGCTAAATACAGAGGTGTATTCAGCGACAATCAACGCCGTGGTCCCAACTGCCATAATGACCGGCAATACGCCAAACAACATATCGATAACAGCTTCAACGCCTTCGCGCACAGTGGCTTTTACGCCACTGGCTTGACTTGCCCGGTGCAGACCATGCGCTAAGGCCCGGCCCAACACCGATTTTTGTGGAAATTGCCCGCCTTCGGCGCGCATGTGGTCGTAACCATCGATATAGGTATCTGGTTTGTTGCGAAGTGGCGGCAAATATGGCAACACAATGG
>CAMLNG010000032.1 GCA_946481195.1 uncultured Chromatiaceae bacterium | reverse complement strand
TCTGTTAACCATGGCTATGACGCGACTGCATTTTTGCGCGCACTGCCCAGTAACCGCATCCGCTACGGTCATGTGGCCGGCCACTTTCAACAAAGCGCAGATTTACTGATTGATACGCACGGCAGTGCAGTCAATGATCCGGTCTGGGCCTTACTGGCCGATGCCTATCGCTGTCATGGTGTATTCCCGACGCTGCTGGAACGCGATTTTAATCTGCCGCCGCTTGCCGAATTACTGACTGAACTTGCGCAGATCCGTCAGCTGCAACAGGCAAACGCACTGGGACAGGGGGCAGCCTGATGCAGGATTTTCAGCGACAACAACTGGCTTTTATCCGCCGGATTAAAGACCCGTCAGCACCATTGCCGGACGGGATCAGGCCGGAGCGGATGGCTGTATACGAAGAGCTTTTTTTCAACAACGTGCAGAATTTTATCAGCAGTGCTTTTCCGGTGCTGCGATCGTTATTGTCTGACACCAAATGGCAGGCGCTGTGCCGGCAGTTTTTCCGTGATGAGCCGATGCACAGCCCATATTTTCTCGACATCTCTAAAGCTTTTTTGCACTGGTTGCCGCAGTTATCAGCACAGATTCCGGTGTATGCAACTGAGCTGGCCGAGTACGAATGGCTGGAGTTGGCACTGGCAACAGATTTAGCGGTTAGCCCATGCGCCTGGACATTTGACGCTGACTGTTCACTGGCGCTGTCGCCGCTGGTGCGGTTATGTTGCTATCAATATCCGGTACAACAGATTTCGCGAGACTTTCAGCCAACTAAACCTGCTGAGCAGCCGGTGTTTTTATTGTTGTATCGGGACGAAGCAGACCAAGTGCGTTTTCTCGAGCTGAATGCCTGGAGCGCGGCACTGCTGCAATTGATTGTTGCAGAGCCGGGCCAGCAGCTTGATACCTACATCGACTGGCTACAGCCATATTTGCCGCATTGGGAGCCGCAACAGTTGCTGGGACAGGCAACTGCTTTACTGACTGATTTTGCTGCGCGTCGTATTGTTGTTTCTACAAACGCTGAATCGTCATTCGTCAACGCTTAGCAGGTTGATTTTTGCCGTTTATTGCTGCGATAAAAATGCCGCTACCGGCAGTGACAAGCGCTGGCTATTGCCGGTTTTTTTCATTAAAATCGAGCCCCCTTATTTTGCACTGGAAAGATGTCGATGGCAGACGAGAATTTTAAAGAATCCTTCAGCGTGTGGCATTTGTTAGGCTTTATCGCTGTGTTTGTATTGCTGTTGTGCCAGCCACCACTGGTCACCTGGTTGCGTATCTTAGGCTAAGCCAAGCAACCAGACCGAAAAACCGCCTGCAGGCGGTTTTTTTATCGAATTTAATATAGAGATTTCTCCATGACGCATACCGAATTAAGCCGCTTACTCGAACAAGTCATCAAGTCAGTGCAGGACTATCCAAAACCGGGCATTTTATTTCGCGATGTAACCAGCCTGATGCAGGATGGCGCTGCCTTTGCAGCCGTGATTGACCATCTGAAACAACATTACAGTGGGCAGGGCATCACGAAAATTGTCGGCACTGAATCACGCGGTTTTATATTCGGTGCACCACTGGCTTATGCCATGGGGGTCGCTTTTGTGCCGGTGCGCAAACCTGGCAAACTGCCACGCGAAACCATTGCGGAAAGTTATCAGCTGGAATATGGCCAGGACACGCTGGAAATTCATCTGGATGCGATAACACCAGAAGATAAAGTCCTGTTAGTTGACGATTTATTGGCGACTGGTGGTACTATTGATGCCACAACCAAACTGGTACGCCGTTTAGGTGGTCAGGTCGCAGACGCGACTTTTGTGGTGAATCTGCCTGATTTAGGCGGCCAGCAGCGGCTGGAAGCGCTGGGGCTGACTATTCACAGCCTGGTTGATTTCCCGGGTCACTAAGCCCGGCCAGGCTGCAGGCGAAACGCCGGGATAATTTCCGACAAGGTGAACAAATGAGTTATCAGGTGCTGGCGCGCAAATGGCGGCCACAGAATTTCGGTCAGCTGGTGGGGCAGGAGCATGTCAAAACTGCGCTGACCCATGCTCTGACGCAAAATCGCCTGCACCATGCGTATTTGTTCACCGGCACCCGCGGCGTGGGTAAAACCACTATAGCCCGCATCTTTGCCAAAAGTCTGAACTGCGAACAGGGCGTCACTGCGACGCCTTGTGGCATTTGCAGCGCCTGCACTGAAATCGACAAGGGCTTTTTCGTTGATTTAATGGAAATTGACGCCGCAAGCCGCACTAAAGTTGAAGACACCCGTGACCTGCTCGACAACGTACAATACGCCCCGACCCGCGGCCGTTATAAGGTTTACCTGATCGACGAAGTGCATATGCTGTCGAAGCACAGCTTCAATGCGCTGTTGAAAACGCTGGAAGAACCGCCGCCACATGTAAAGTTTCTGCTGGCGACCACAGATCCGCAAAAGCTGCCTATCACGGTCTTGTCGCGTTGCCTGCAGTTTAGTTTAAAGGCCTTATCGCAGAGCCAGATCAAACAGCATCTGAGTTTCATTCTCGGCCAGGAAGGCATCGCCACTGAAGACGAAGCGCTGGCGCTGCTGGCCCGTGCGGCCAAAGGCAGTTTGCGCGATTCGCTAAGTCTGACAGATCAGGCGATTGCTCAGACCAATGGCGATATTCGCCTTGGCGCTGTCCGTGAGATGCTGGGTTTCCTCGAGCAAAGCTGGGCGGAGATCCTGCTGCAGGATGTGCTGAACCGGGATTTAGCCGCGATGCAGGCGCATTTACAGCAACTCGTCAGCAGCCACAGCCATTTTCAGGCCGTGCTGGACGACATGCTGTCGCTGTTGCATCTGGCGGCTTTGTCGCAGTATCAGCTCAGTGCCTCTGAACTCGCTTTGACTGAATCGGCATTCGTTCGTGCTGTTGCCAAAACCCATGCGCCGGAATCGATTCAACTGTATTACCAGTTATTGTTATCCGGCAAACGCGATTTGCCTTACGCACCAGAGCCGCGCATTGGCCTGGAAATGGCGCTGTTGCGCGCCATTGCGTTTGTGCCGGCCAAAGCCGGGGCTATGCCGGAAGTCAGTGCCGGTCGTGCGGCGGCGCTGTCAGCTGCAATGTCGGCGGCACAGCCGACTCCTGCGCCAGAGCAGGTTCCGGTCGTGGCTCAGCCTGCAACAGAAACGCCAGCACCGCAGCTGCAGGTCGCACAACTGCAGCCGGAAGCTGCGGTCATTCCAGCGGAGGCCGGGTCACCACCCATGGTGCCTGAAGCTGAGCCTGTCGCAGTGTCAGCGCCAGAGAGCGGCATCGATTCGGTGACCGCCAGTATTCTGGCCCGTCGTGGTCTGCAACGCACGGCTTCGAACGAACCAAAAAAGTCTGAGCGCCAGCAGGCGCCTGTTTCATTACCACCCAGAACGACGACTGTACCGGCAGCGCAGGCACAGCCTGTTTTATCTGCTGAACCAACCCCTGTTGTCGCTGCTGTGCCAGCCCCGGTTACTGTCAGTCCTACGCTGACAAGCCCGGCAGAGGTCCCGCCCTGGGAGGATTTGCCCGCAGAGCCAGCGCCGGACGTTGCGGTTGAACTGCTGGATGATGAGGAGCCGCAGCCTGCCGCACTGGGTATCACAACCGTCACAGACGAAGAAACAGATCCGGCCGACAGCAGCGAAGCCGCTGACAGCACTGAACTGTGGCAATGGCAGCAAGACTACACGCCGGCGCCGGTACAACCTATCCGTCATGCATTGCTGGAAAGCCTGGCAGTGCCGGACGAGCCGGATAATCTGGATTTTGCCAGTGAAGCCATTGCTGAAGTCGAAACTGTCGCGGCGACAGACGCCAACCTTCGTTTTGAAGGCGAGATCCATGCCGGTAACTTTGCCGTACGCAGCAGCAGTCAGGTCGATGCCTGGGCACAGCGCATCGACAGTCTGCGCATTGGTGGCCTGATGCGGTTGTTTTTACTGCACAGCAGTATGCAACTGACCGACGACCAGTTAGTTCTCCAGGTCAGTGCGACGCAAAAGCATCTGGACTCAGAGCGCAACAGAGCGCAACTGCAGGCGGTGTTGTCCGAATCTTTTGCTCAGCCGCTTCAGGTGCAGGTTGAGTTTGTCGACGAAGTCCCGACCAGCCCGCAGGCGCTGCAACAACGCATTGATGCGGCGCGCCGGCGTTATGTGCACCAGCTGCTGCAGCAGGACCCGGCATTGTGCGGCCTGATGCAGGATTTTGCTGCCGAATGGCTGCCGGACAGTCTGGAAGTATTTTAATTCAACAGTCTGTGTCTTGCGCACAGGCGAAATCTTGTAATTTTGCGGCTTTGTGATTATCTTGGCCGCCATTATCAATACAGCTGAGAGTACAGATTATGTTTAAAGGTGGCATGGGTAACATCATGAAACAGGCGCAGGCAATGCAGGAAAAAATGCAGCGCGCGCAGGAAGAAATCGCCCGGCTGGAAGTTACCGGTGAAGCCGGTGCCGGCATGGTGAAAGTCACGATGACGGGTAACCACAATGTGCGTCGGATCAGCATCGATGACAGCCTGATGGCTGACGACAAAGAAATGCTGGAAGACTTAATTGCTGCGGCGATTAACGACGCAGTCCGCCGTGTGGAAGAAACCAGCAAAGAGCGTATGGCGTCAGTGACCGGTGGTATGCAGTTACCACCGGGCTTTAAAATGCCATTCTAAGTAGAAGTAGCTAGAGGTCATTGATGGGTAAACATACGCCGCTGGTACAAAAGCTGATTGATGCGTTACGGGTCCTGCCGTCGGTGGGGCCAAAATCAGCGCAGCGGATGGCCTATCAGTTACTGGAACGCAACCGGGAAGCCGGCCTGCAGCTTGCTGACGCGCTGCAGGCAGCCATGACGAAAGTCGGGCATTGCCAGCGATGCCGGACTTTTTGTGAGGGCCAGATCTGTCAGATTTGTGCCCATCCTATTCGCGGTCAGAGTTCTTTGCTCTGTATTGTCGCCAGCGCCGCAGATCTTTTTGCCATTGAACAAACCGGTTTATTTGCCGGCCGCTATTTTGTGTTACGTGGCCAGCTATCGCCACTCGATGGCGTCGGACCCGCTGAACTCGGGTTAGATGCTTTGTCGCAGCAGCTGCAACAGGGAAAGATCGAAGAAGTCATCCTGGCGACCAATCCGACCGTCGAAGGCGAAGCCACTGCGTTTTACATCGCCGAGCTTTGCCGCAAACACAAGATCCAGGTTTCGCGGCTGGCGCAGGGTATGCCGGTTGGTGGGGAACTGGAGTACCTCGACGGCAGTACCTTGTCTTATGCGCTGAGCGGTCGCAAGCCGTTCTGAATTTCCGCATGCCCGGCGATAGTCGCAAGTCCACCATCTGCTGTTGGGTACACAGCCCTTGAAAAAAAATCTGCTGACCTCATATCTGAAGCCGAATGAACAGGTTGACGACTGTCCGGCTCAAGCCACAGTCACCGTCAGACCGATGAATTGAGTGTGAAAGGAGCGGTAGATGACTGAAACAACACAAAAACAAACCCATGGCTTCCAGGCCGAAGTCAAACAGTTGCTGCAACTGATGATCCATTCTTTGTACTCAAACAAAGAAATTTTCCTGCGTGAATTAATCTCTAACGCCTCCGACGCTGCTGACAAACTGCGTTTCCTGGCATTGTCAGACAGCAGCCTGTATGGCAATGACGGTGATCTGCGTGTACGGGTTAGTCTGGATGAAGCGGCCAAAACCATCACTATCAGTGACAACGGTATTGGTATGACGCGGGATGAAGTGATCAGTCACTTAGGCACTATCGCCAAATCCGGCACCAAAGAATTCTTCTCGCAATTAAGCGGCGACCAAAGCAAAGATTCTAAGTTAATCGGTCAGTTTGGTGTTGGTTTTTATTCGGCGTTTATCGTCGCAGACAAAGTCACAGTACGCACGTTAAAAGCTGGTAGCTCGCCGGATAGTGCAGTGGAATGGGAATCAGCCGGCGAAGGCGATTACACGCTGGCTACCGCCGACAAAACCAGCCGCGGGACCGACATTATCCTGCACCTGCGCGAAGGTGAATCTGAGTTTTTAAGCAAGTGGAAAGTCGAGAGCATTATCACTAAATACTCAGACCACATCTCTATCCCGGTGGAAATGTGGGAAGAGGGCACACCCGCACGCGAAGAAGACGGCGAGACAATCCCGGCGACCGAAGGCAGCTGGAAAGCGGTTAACAAAGCAACCGCTTTGTGGATGCGGGATAAATCTGAAATCAGTGACGACGAATACAACGAATTCTACAAGCACATTTCGCATGACTGGACTGAGCCTCTGAGCTGGAGCCACAACAAGGTTGAAGGCAACACCAACTATACCAGCTTGTTATACGTGCCGAAAAAAGCGCCGTTTGACCTGTGGAACCGTGACGCCCGTCATGGCCTGAAACTGTATGTCCAGCGTGTCTTTATCATGGATGACGCTGAACAGTTTATGCCAAGCTACCTGCGGTTTATCAAAGGCGTGCTGGATTCCAGCGATTTACCGCTGAACGTGTCGCGGGAAATCCTGCAGGACACCAAAGTGACGCAGAGCCTGCGCAAGGGCTGCACTTCGCGCGTGCTGAAGATGCTGGAAAAAATGGCTAAAGCCGAAGATCAAAGCGAATATCAGGCGTTCTGGACTGAATTTGGTCAGGTATTAAAAGAAGGCCCGGCCGAAGATCATGCCAACAAAGAAAGCATTGCCAAGCTGCTGCGTTTTGCTTCAACTCACGAAGATTCTGCAACGCAAAGCGTAGGTTTAGAAGCTTATATCAGCCGGATGAAAGAAGGTCAGGACGAGATTTATTTCCTGGTCGCCGACAGCTACGAAGCAGCGAAACACAGCCCGCATCTGGAAGTGTTCCGCAAAAAAGGCCTCGAAGTATTGCTGTTATCCGATCGTATCGACGAATGGCTGATGCAGCATCTGACCGAATTTGACGGCAAAAAACTGCGTTCAGTGGCCAAAGGCGGCTTAGATCTGTCGAAGCTGGACGACGAAGACACCAAAAAAGCCCAGGAAGAGTCAGAGAAACAATTTGCCGCCGTGGCAGAGCGTTTCAAAACAGCACTGGGCGATCAGGTCAAAGACGTTAAAGTCAGCCATCGTCTGACCGACAGCCCGGCTTGTGTCGTCACTGACGAGTTTGATATGAGCACGCAGATGATCAAACTGATGGAATCGGTCGGGCAGAAAGTGCCGGAAGTGAAACCGATTTTTGAACTGAACCCGGAGCATCAGCTGGTGCGTCATGTCGCTGACGTGCAGGACGAAGCGCAGTTTAAACAATGGGCCGAAGTGCTGTTTGAACAGGCGCTGCTGGCCGAGCGCGGCAGCCTGAAGAACCCGGCAACTTTTGTCACGCGGTTAAATAGCCTGTTGATGTCACTGGCGAAATAATCAACAGTGCTGATCAAATAAAACCCGGCTTTTGCCGGGTTTTGTTTATTTGTAGTGCAACTATCGTCGAATAGTGTTTGGCCGGTATTTTTGTGCATACTGCGGTTAGAGCGGAGTTAGTACTAAAGTCGGCTTGCCACCGGCTGCTCTGAGCAGCCGACAAATTCCTTGTCTGCTGACTGACATTATGTAAAGATCCAGCGCTTATAACATTTGGAACCGTTTCTGAAAAACCGAGGTTTTGGTATGCGAATTATTCTGTTGGGTGCACCTGGTGCCGGTAAAGGAACACAGGCACAGTTTTTGATGAACAAGTACGGTATTCCGCAAATCTCTACCGGAGATATGCTCCGTGCCGCCATCAAAGAGGGCACTGCAATGGGCCTCGCCGCCAAGCAGGTGATGGATGCGGGGCAGCTGGTGTCTGATGAGATCATCATCGGTCTGGTGAAAGAACGTATCGCTAAAACAGATTGCGCCAAAGGCTTTTTGTTAGATGGTTTCCCGCGCACTATTCCGCCTGATGATGCGATGAAAGATAACTGAGTGCTGGTTGACCACGTCATTGAATTTGATGTGCCGGACGATGTGATTGTAGAGCGGATGAGCGGTCGTCGTGTACACCCTGCTTCAGGTCGTGTCTATCACGTCACTTACAATCCACCGAAAGTTGCCGGAAAAGACGATGTCACTGGTGAAGATCTGGTGATCCGTGATGACGATAAAGAAGAAACTGTCCGTAAGCGTTTAGGCGTTTATCACGAACAAACTGAACCACTGGTGGGTTATTACCGTAACCAAGCCGAACAAGGCCTGACGCAGTATCACCATCTGGACGGTACTCAGGCGGTGGACGCGGTCAGTAAAATCCTGAGCAGTCTGTTGGGTTAAGCCCAGCACTGCCGGATTTGGCAATTCAGACAAAGCCCACGACAGTGGGCTTTGTTGTTTTTGCCGGTCAAACGCGGCCGCACGCATTGCCAGGGGGAATTTCTGGCAATAACCGCCTTGTTCATACGCCGCACGGTCTGTTGCCTGTTTTTGCTGCAGCTGGACGGTTTTTTCTGGTTCCCCATTGATACGGAAATGGTAGACTTCCAGCCAATTTCGCATAATTTCCAAGAGTTTATGCCATGTTAGAACGAGCAGCCTCTGAATACGCCGTGGTACTGGTGAATCTGGGCACGCCGGATGAACCCACTGTGCCGGCAGTGCAGCGTTATCTGAAACAATTTTTATCCGATCAACGAGTGGTCGACTATCCGGCCATTTTATGGCAATGCATACTGCGCGGTATCATTCTGCCGTTTCGCGGTCGCCGGGTGGCGAAGCTTTATCAGTCGATTTGGTGGGAGCAAGGCTCGCCGCTGCGGGTCATCACTGAGCGTCAAACCGAAGCATTAGCCAAAAGGCTGGAACTGAGTGACACGCCGGTGCAGGTGCGTTACGCCATGACTTATGGCTCGCCCTCGATAGCGTCGGTACTGGATGATTTAACCGCTCGGGGTGTCAGCCGGTTTGTCGTGGTCCCGCTTTATCCGCAATACTCGGCGACGACCACTGCGGCCATTTCCGATCAGTTAGCGTTATATCAGCAACAACGCCGTGATATTGCTGACATTCGCCTAGTGAAACATTATCACCACACAGCGATTTATCGCAAAGCACTGGCAGGTTCAGTACAAATGTTCTGGCAGCAACATGGTCAGGCCGACAAATTGCTGTTGTCCTTCCATGGTATTCCGGAGCGTTTTGTCCGTCTGGGTGACCCTTATGAGCGGCATTGCCGCGAAACTGCCGCCAATCTGGCACAGGACCTGGGTTTAACGCCGGAGCAGGTGCTGGTCAGCTTTCAGTCCCGGGTAGGCAAAGAAAAATGGCTGCAGCCTTATACCGACGAGTTGCTGCAACAGCTGCCGGGGCAGGGCGTGAAAAAGTTGCAGGTGTTATGTCCGGCTTTTGCGGCCGATTGCCTGGAAACGCTGGAAGAAATTGCGGTCGAGAATAAAGAAGTTTTCCTGCACGCCGGCGGCAGCGATTATCAATATATTCCGGCGCTCAATGCCGCGCCATGTCATATCCGGGTGTTTCAGCATCTGGTCCAACAACAATTATCGGGGTGGTAATGATCACTGCAATCTACGCGGCTATCTTGGCCGTGATGTATGTCATGCTGGCTTTAGCTGTGGTACGTCAGCGCTTTAAACTACGCGTTGGATTAGGTGATGGCCAGCAACCCGAGCTGATCAAAGCCATCCGCATCCATGGCAACTTTGCCGAATATGTGCCGCTGTTGCTGGTGATCATGTTGATTGCTGAACAACAACAGTCTGCCACCTGGCAAATTCATTTGTTAGGCGCCCTGACGCTGGGGGGCAGGTTATTGCATTTAACCGGTTTAAGCCGTTCCAGTGGCACTTCAGTTCCACGGTTTCTGGGCATGATTGCTACTTTCACCGCACTGCTGTGTGGTGCGGCGTTTTTGCTGCTTAAAGCATGGTAAAACAATTTGGCAGCGGCAGGCCGGTTGTTCTGCTGCACAGTTCGATGTCCAGTCACCGGCAGTGGCTGGGGCTTGCCAATGACCTTGCTGCCGATCGGCAGTGTTTGTTGCCGGATTTAGCCGGGTATGGCGGAAATGATTTACCGTCTCAACAGCCCTGGTCTTTGGCTGCAGAGGCCCAGGCTTTATTGCAAAAGCTCCCGGCAGAACTCAAACAACAGCCGGTTGACGTGGTCGGGCATTCTTATGGCGGCGCGTTGGCGTTGCATCTGGCACGATGTCAGCAGCTGCAAATCGGCAAGCTGGTGTTGTTTGAGCCGGTAGCCTTTCATTTATTACCGCAACTCGCCGACGCAGAGGCATTGTGGCGTGAAGTCCGGGCACTGGCAGACGCTTTACCTGATTTGCCGGCTGAGGCCGCCGCGCAGCGTTTTATCGATTACTGGCAGCACGACGGTTTTTTTGCGGCATTACCACTGCGGATGCAGCAACAACTCGCCGCACAGGTCGCCAAGGTGACATTAGATTTTCAGGCGCTCAGTCAGGAACCCGCCAGCTTTGCCGATTATGCTGCATTAATACAAGGTGAGGTGTTGGTGTTCACCGGGCGGAGAAGCCGGGTACCGGCACAGCGTATTGCCAGGGCTTTAGCAGACGTTTTGCCGCAGGCAAAATTGCTGGAACTGGCTTGTGGCCATATGGGCCCGGTCACGGATCCGCAGCTGGTCAATCCGCTTATAGTGCAGTTTTTGCAGGGTTGAAAAACAAACAAAGCCGCATGCTGCGGCTTTGTTTGTATGAAGGCTGTTTAATTAGTGCCGGTTGGCAGTGTTACTGCATCCTGCACCAGTTCGGTATTGGCTGCCGTTTGTTGCGTCAATACAGCTGTTGGTTGTCCGGTCTGGATGGCAATTTTGCGTGGTTTTAATGCATCCGGAATTTCACGCAGCAATTCGATGTGCAGCAAGCCATGATGCACAGTGGCACCTGTCACCCGGACATAGTCCGACAACTGGAACTTACGTTCAAAATTGCGCTCAGCAATGCCCTGATGAAGGAAACGACGGTCTTCGGTTTTGTCGCTCTTTTGTCCACGGACAAACAGGGTGTTGCGTTCGGTATCAATGCTCAGTTCGTGTGGTTCAAATCCGGCCACGGCCATGGTAATGCGGTACTGATCTTCCCCGGTCACTTCAATATTGTACGGTGGATAAGCCGGTTGTTTTTCATTGCGGGCAGCGGCGTCCATCAGGTTCGCCAGGTGATCAAAACCGATAAATGAACGGTAAAAAGGGCTGAAATCAAAAGCGTGCATAGTCAAACCTCACTAATTTCTTTGTTAAGCAAATCAGACAGTTAATGGCCAACCCAATTGGCGGAGGCCGGGATATAACAAGCCGCGTCGCGGCCTTGTCATATCCCTTTAATAAGGTTTGTCAGCAGTTTTTCAAGCGGCAGAATTAAGATTTTTTACCGGCAAATTGTTTTAATGTACTCAGTGCAGCAGTGTAATCCGGCTCTTCGGACAATTTAGGCACTAACTGCTGGTACACCAGCTTACCATTACGATCAACAATCAGCACTGCGCGGGTCAATAAGCCCATGTCTTTGATCCGCAAGCCGTAGCTCGAGCCGAAATCGCCCCAAACTGCATCGGATAATACCAACAGTTTGTCGACCTGTTCTTTCTGGCAGAAGCGTTTTTGGGCAAAAGGTAAATCATTGGAAATAGTCAGGATCACCACGTCGGCAGGCAAGGCGCTCACTTCCTGATTAAATTTTTTGGTTTGGATCGAACAGACGCCGGTGTCCAGGCTCGGGACTGTACTGATCAGCACTGTTTTACCGGCAAAGTCACTGAGTTTGACTGGTTTAAAGCCGGCATCCGCCACTTTAAAATCAGGAGCCAGCGTTTGTAATGCGACCGGTGTGCCCTGTAATTCAAGTGGCCGTTCGCCGGCTTTGACTTCCGACAGCCGGACGGGCAGGTTGGCGGTTAAATCAGCTGCTTGCAGCAGGGGGCTACTCAGCAACAAAAATGCAGAGGCTACAGCTTTTAACATAGGGAGTTCCTTTTAAAAAAGTATGGAATACAGAGACTAACAGTGAAAATTTCATCCGGCAAAAGTCGGGACAGGTTCGCATATTACGAACGCAGGCGCTACACTGGTTCATATCCCTCAGCGTTGTGAGTCTTGAATGGTAGCAGCTGTCTTAATCTGTGATGATTCAAATTTAGCCCGAAAGCAAATGGCCCGTAGCCTGCCGGCAGACTGGCAGGACAAAGTCAGTTTCGCCGGTCATGGTCAGGAAGCGATGGAAGTGCTGAAACGCCAACCCGTCGATTTGTTATTCCTCGATTTAAATATGCCCATTCTGGATGGATATGGCGTGTTACAGGCCATTCAGGCGCAACAAATTCCGGTGAAAGTTGTAGTCGTTTCCGGCGATATTCAACCCGAAGCGCGGGAACGGGTGCTGTCGTTTGGTGCCCTCGATTTTATCAAGAAACCTGTCTCTGCAGAAAAACTACAGGAAGTACTGCAACAATTCACCTCAGTACATACAGCGCAGGATAGTCAAAAAGTACTGGACCGGGCTTTTGCTGCTAATCATCACAGCAGCGCCAATTTTGCTTTGGATCCAATTTTACGCGACGTGTTTCAGGAACTGACCAACGTAGCAATGGGACAGGCCGGTGATTTGCTGGCTCGCTTACTTAAAGTGTTTGTCAAATTACCTATCCCGAACGTCAACGTCATTGAAGTCAGCGAACTCCACATGGCAATTGCTTCAGTTGAACAAAAGCAAACGACCTCTGCCGTGTGTCAGGGCTTTATCGGCGGTGGAGTTTCCGGCGAAGCGCTGTTGATATTAAATGACTCGAGCTTTGCCGATATTGCCAAGTTGCTGAAATACGAAGGGAAGTTAACTTCGAAAACAGAGCTCGAGTTGCTGATGGATATCGGCAATATCCTGATTGGAGCAGTCCTCAAGGGGCTGGCAGAGCAAATTGATATGTCTTTCAGTCAGGGCCATCCGGTGGTACTGGGGCAACATGCACCGGTCAGTGAAATGATTAAAGCCAATGCAAGGCGGTGGAAACGCACCCTTGCGATTGAGATTAGTTACGGCATTGAGAACTACAACATCAATTGTGATTTGTTACTGCTGTTCACCGAAGACAGTATTAAAACATTGAATTACAAAGTCGAATTTCTGTTAGAAGAGTAACTATGCAAAATATCAGTCCCGAAGTTGCCGAGGTGCATTGGCTGCTCGACATGTTCCAGACCGTGGATGTGGGTTTGGTTGTGCTCACTGCTGATTATAAAATTCAGGTGTGGAACGGTTTTATGGAAAACCATAGCGGCCTGACCCCGCGGCAGGTGCGTGACCGTTATCTGTTTGATTTGTTCTCTGAAATTGATGAAGACTGGCTGAGACGTAAGTGTGATCCGGTGATCCTGCTGAAAAACCGCGCTTTTACGATTTGGGAGCAGCGGCCCTTTATTTTTAAGTTCCGCAACTACAGGCCCATCACCGGTGTGGCCGATTACATGTACCAGAACAGCACAATTTTCCCGATCACTGACCTGCGGGGCGTAGTAACCCACCTGTGTATGATTATTTACGATGTGACTGATGTGGCGACCAGCCGGTTGGAATTGGAATCGATGAATGGCCAGCTGCGACAGCTGTCAAAAACTGATTTTCTGACCGAGCTGAATAATCGCGGCACCTGGGAAGATGCACTGCAGACTGAGTTCAAACGCTTAAAACGCAGCGGGCATCAGGGCACTTTGCTGATGTGCGACATCGACCACTTTAAGCGCATCAATGACAGTTATGGCCATGCTGCCGGTGACGTGGTGATCCGCCAGGTAGCACAAGCGGTGAAAAAGAATCTGCGTGAAACTGACGTGGCTGGCCGTTATGGAGGGGAGGAATTTGCGGTATTACTGGTGGATACCTCTGCAGATCAGGCGTTGTATTTCGCCGAACGGCTGCGTAAAACGGTTGAGGCCTTGTCGATGGAATTTAATCAGCAGCTGCTCAAAGCCACTGTAAGTGTCGGTATTGCGGAATATAATCCAGGCATGCTGGAACACCGGCAATGGATTGAAGCAGCAGACAAAGCGCTTTACACCTCAAAAGCCGAAGGCCGCAACCGGGTAACTGTGGCCGCCAAATAATGTCGTATCCGAGTAAATTAAAACAGGCCGGCTATTGCCGGCCTGTTTTATTCCGGCGGCATCATTCCTAAGATTTTGCTGCTGTTATCGTCGTTCAGTTGTTCCAGCTTTACGGTAAAACCCCACAACCGATGTAAATGTTTCAGCACGTGCGGAAAACTATCTGCCAGCGGTACCCGCTGATTGGGCACAAATCGTAACGTCAGTGACCGATCACCGGTCACGTCCACGTTATAAACCTGAATGTTGGGCTCAATATTACTGAGGTTATATTGGGCCGACAGCATTTGCCGCACCTTCTGATAGCCAGAGCTGTTATGAATGGCGGCGACTTCAAGCTGCTGCTCTTTGTCGTCATCGACAATGCCAAACAGATGAAAATCCCGGATCACTTTGGGTGACAGATACTGGCTGATAAAACTCTCATCTTTAAAGTTCTGCATGGCAAAATGCAAAGTTTCTACCCAATCCGAGCCGGCGATATCGGGGAACCACTCTTTATCTTCGGCCGTCGGGTGCTCACAGATCCGGCGCAGATCGGTAAACATGGCAAAACCGAGGGCATAAGGGTTGATGCCGGAATAATATTTTGAGTTGTAGGGCGGCTGATAGACGACATTGGTGTGGTTATGCAGTACTTCCAGCATAAACTTATCGCTGACCAGCCCCTCGTTATACAAGTGCTGCAGGATATTGTAGTGCCAGAAAGTCGCCCAGCCTTCATTCATCACCTGAGTCTGTTTTTGCGGATAAAAATATTGCGAGATTTTGCGTACTATCCGCACAATCTCGCGTTGCCAGGGTTTAAGCAGCGGGGCATTTTTTTCAATAAAATACAGGATGTTTTCCTGCGGCTCTTTCGGATAATGCTGCTCGACCGGCTTGTTAAAAGACTCTTTATTCGGGATGGTGCGCCATAGCTGATTGACTTGCGACTGCAGATATTTTTCCCGGTCCTGCTGGCGGCGTTGCTCTTCATCCATCGAGATTTTTTGCGGTCTTTTATAGCGGTCTACGCCATAATTCATCAGGGCATGACAGGAATCCAGGATGTCTTCAACTTCGTTCAGGCCATATTTCTCTTCGCAATCACTGATATATTTTTTCGCAAAGACCAGATAGTCGATAATCGACGATGCGTCCGTCCAGGTTTTAAATAAGTAGTTGTTTTTAAAAAACGAATTGTGACCATAACAGGCATGCGCCATCACTA
>CAMLNG010000031.1 GCA_946481195.1 uncultured Chromatiaceae bacterium | reverse complement strand
TTTGGTAACCTGCCTTACAACATATCGACACCCTTGTTATTTCATTTGTTTGAGTTTGCCGACTGCATCGAGAACATGCATTTTATGCTGCAAAAAGAAGTGGTTGAGCGGATGACCGCTGGTCACGGCAGTAAGACTTTTGGCCGCTTAAGTGTAATGACGCAGTTTTTTTGTCAGGCTATTCCGGTCGTGGAAGTCGGTCCTGGTGCCTTTAAGCCCGCACCAAAAGTGGATTCCGCAGTGGTCCGCCTTATTCCAAAACCAGTTGCAGAACGCGCCGACGTCCCGGTTGCGGTACTGAACCGGGTCTGTCTGGAAGCATTTAATCAGCGTCGTAAAACGCTGCGTAATTGCTTCAGTAACTTTGCGACTGCGAGCGACATTGAAGCTTTGGGTATCAACCCGGGGCTGCGGCCGGAACAGTTGCCGGTCAGCGAATTTATCCGGGTGGCGCAATGGCTGGCGCAACGGCCTGATGCTCTGGGTGTACCACTTGCAGCAGACGGAGACGAAGAGTGATTTATCAGGTTCCGGTTCAGGTCGAAACTTTTTATATTCCTGCGCAATCCGACGCGGCAGCCGAACGTTTTGTCTTTGCATACACCATCACCATCCGTAACGATTCAGTCGGGCCGGTCAAATTACTGCGCCGTTATTGGTCTATCACTGACGCGAATGGCAAACATACCGAAGTGCGCGGAGATGGAGTGGTTGGCGAACAACCAGAACTCGAGCCCGGCAGCAGTTACACCTACACCAGTGGTGCAGTGCTTGAAACGCCGGTGGGTACTATGCAGGGACATTACGAAATGCAAACCAAAGACGGCAGTGTGTTTGAAGCACCAATACCGCTGTTCCGGCTGGCTGTACCTAACGTGCTGAACTAATGGCACGTTATGTTATCGGCGATGTGCAAGGTTGTTTTGAACAGTTACAGCAACTGCTGAGCCTCATTCAATTCGATCCAACACAGGACCAGCTCTGGTTCTGCGGTGATTTAATTGCCCGTGGCCCTCTGTCTTTGCAAACGCTGCGCTTTGTCAAAGATCTGGGCCCCGCCGCCATCACAGTGCTGGGAAATCACGACCTGAACTTCCTGGCCAGTCTGCATGGTTATGGCCGGATCACACCAGACGACCAGCTTGACGAATTGCTGCAGGCGCCAGATTTGGCCGAATTAGCAGCTTGGCTACACCAGCAACCCTTGCTACATGTCGATGCAAAGGACAACTTGTTGCTGGTCCACGCCGGTTTAGCACCGGAATGGGACATTCCGACAGCGATTACAGCATGCCGGGCTGTTGAATCTTGCTTGCGCACGGATGCAGCATCACTTTTTGCCATCATGTATGGCAATCAGCCAGAACTCTGGTCAGAAGCACGCAATGATGAGGATAAACTCCGTTTTACTATCAATAGTTGCACACGAATGCGCTATTGTTTTGCTGACGGTCGCCTCGAACTGAAACAGAAAGGCGAATTATCCGACAATCCGCTGTTGACCCCTTGGTTTCATTTCTGGTCTGATAGAGAACACCCGACGATCTTTTTTGGTCATTGGGCGGCGTTACAGGGCTACTCACCTGTTTCAGCCATACACGCACTGGACACCGGATGTGTCTGGGGGCAAGCTCTGACATGCTATTGTATTGAATCGCAACAGCGTTTTAGTGTTGCCGGCTACAAAAAAAGACTATAATACTTGGGTTTGTTCCATCCCGGTCCCTTGCAATTGTACGGATGCTGTTGAAGGCGATTGTTGACCAACCCGTTGGGAGTTCCATATGAAGTTAACCGTTGCATTGCGCATCATCGGCGGCTTTGGTGTGATATCAGTGCTGTTGCTGATCATCGGCCTTACCTCCTACTCCAGCCTGAACAATATCAGTGATTCCACCAGCCAGGTGAATACCATCTCCATCCCTGCGCTTGAAAACAGTGCAACGCTGAAAAGCGAATTCGTCATCATGAGTAAAATTACGCTGCAGGCGTTTTACACCGATGAAGTGAAAAAAATCACCGCGCTGGAAACAGCATTTAGCACAGAAAAAGATGCTTATGATGCGGCTGCGAAAAACCTGCAGGCTGTCGTCGGTAACGAACCAGTGTTAGCTGCCAGTTTCAAAGATGTCAGTGCTCAATACGAAGAATTTATCCCCACCAGTAGTAAATTGTTTGCCGAACTGAAAAAATCATTGTCGTTACGCGATGCAATCAACAGCAAGCTCGGTGATTTAGAAAGTAATGCAGATGATTCCGCATCACTGATTCTTGATTTCAGTGATGTCCGTGACGTCAGCCGCCGCTTTCCTAAAGCTGCTGAAGCTGCATCTGTACTGGAAACCAGTCTCAATTCGATGGTCAGTACTGTAGTGGATTTAACCCGTACTAATGCGGCGAACACCTCAGAAACGCTCAGTAATGAAATCAAAAACCGGATGGCTGATATCGTTGCCAAAATGGGGATTATCAAATCTGAGGCTGGCAGTTCAGTCGACATGGTGGCCGATCTTGATGAAAAAATCACTGCTATCAATGAATTACTGACCAGTGACGACGGCATTCTGACTTTAAAAGCCAACAAACTGGCGGCAGAGGCTTCTGCAGCGAAATTGTTAGCAACGGCTGAACAACAAACAATCGACGCCAGCAGCGCGCTAAGCAAATTACTGACTAAAGCGCGTGAAGCGGCCGGTGAGATTCAACAAGAATCAGAATCCAGCGTGACCAGTGCTATCGTGTTAATTTTTGCAGTTATGGCCTTCTCGTTCGCTGCAGCCGCAGGTATCGCGCTGTGGACCCGCAGCAGCATCACCACACCACTGGGTAAAGTAAATGAAATTCTGGGTGTGGTTGCATCCGGTGACCTGACTAAACAACTGGATGACTCAGCACAGGATGAGTTCGGTGAATTGGCCCGCAACTGTAACCAGGTTATTGGCAACTTGCGTCAATTGATCCAGGGCATTATTTCGCGCTCAACCCAATTAGCCGCAGCTTCAGAACAGACTTCTGCTATCACAGTACAGTCGACTGCAGCAATCCGTGAGCAAAAATCTCAAGTGACCCAAGCTGCCACTGCAACGACTGAAATGAGCAGCACCTCACAAGGTGTACTGCAAAGTTCAAACGATGCGCTGGCTGAAATCAAACATGCAGACGCTGAAGCTGAACGTGTGAAAGGCATTTCGTCTAACAACAAACAAACCATTCTACAATTGTCACAAGAAGTTGAACAAGCCTCTAAAGTTATCAACAAGTTACATCAGGACAGCGCCTCCATCGGCAGCATTCTGGATGTGATCCGTGGTATCGCAGAACAAACCAACTTACTGGCACTGAACGCGGCTATTGAAGCAGCCCGGGCCGGTGAACAAGGTCGCGGTTTTGCCGTCGTTGCTGATGAGGTCCGCTCGCTGGCCAGTAAAACCCAAAGCTCTACGCAAGAAATTCAGGCAATGATTCAGGTCCTGCAAAGCGGCGCTCATGCTGCGGTAGAAGCGATGAATAAAGGTAAACGCCAGGCGGAAAATTGCGTGGCGCAAACTGAAGTCGCGGACCAGGCGCTGGATTCCATTACACATGCAGTACACATGGCGCATGATATGAGTGAGCAAATTTCACATGCGGCGAAAGAGCAGAATCAGGTTTCACACGAAATCAGCAAGCTGCTGGAGTCGATTGTGAATATCGCTGAAGAGACTGCGTCAGGTGCTGAACAAACTTCAGATTCAAGCCACGAAGTTGCGCGGCTCGCTGAGGAGTTGCGCCTGTCTGTTGACCAGTTCAAAGTGTAACTAGTCAGCAAAAGCAAAAAGGAGCCTGTGGGCTCCTTTTTTTTTACTCTGTGCTTAATATCACCACTGTTGCAAACATTTTAAGCTCAATGGACGGCAGTAGTATCGCTCATAACGCTGAAAGACAAAAAAACCGTGCATTGCACGGCTTTTAGCAGTCAGTGTCAGTTACTCGCCACCACCGGCCCGAGCCTTTAATACAGCAATCAGAGCGGAACCTGCCTGATTAGATTCGGCCCATGCGATATCCCCTGATGCAGTGATTTGTGCAGCGGGTAGCTGTTTGATAATAAACTCACCTGCGCCCGCAGCATTATTTTTAACGGCAAAGCGGATCAATGACAGGCCATCGCACACTACACCATCGTAAATATTTCTCAAACGTAAGCGGTTGTCAGACAATAGCTTACGGAAACGGTTCTTATCATCTGCTTTAACATAATCGCACATTGAGGCTGCCAGCTGCTCCTGTGCCTGAGCGGCAGGTGCAACAACCAATAATCCGGTGACCAACGACAGGCATAACGTGGCGTTTATTAATTTCATAGGCAACCCCTGAGGCTGAATTAGCAAAACAAAATTAATAGTAGCAACATGTTAGATGATACGCAACGCTGGAAATTTCAGCGCTTACGTTCCAGTTGCAAGAAGCGATAATTCACCGGATTCTTTGCATCTGCCTGATGTTCCTGCAGCAAACTGATCTGCCAAGCACCCACCGCTTGGTAATCCGGAAACCAGGCGTCTCCCTGCACTTTAAGGTCAAACTCGGTCAAATAGAGCCGATCGGCTAATGGTAACATCTGCCGGTACAACTCAGCCCCACCGATAATCATTACCTCTGCTTCATCACGCAATAATTCCAGTGCGGCATCGACACTTTGCACCCAGTCAGCGGTGAAGTCTGCCGGCTTTGGCTGCCGGCTAATCACAATATTTCGCCGTCCGGGCAACAATCTGCCAATAGAGTCGAACGTCTTGCGGCCCATCACTACGGGTTTACCCAATGTGATCTGCTTGAAATGTGCCAGATCCGCTGGCATATGCCACGGCATCTGATTATTCAGGCCGATCACACGGTCTTGTGCCATTGCTGCAATCAGACTCAGAATCATCAACTACCTCAGCGCCGGTAAATCACTTCAACTTCATAATCGTCATCGTCGAAGTCGTCATCATCGTCCAAATCGTCAGCAAGATTCATCGCATCAGCATGGTAATCGTCCCATTTAAACTGCACTGGGTCCAGTAACTGTTCTTTGGGCGCTTCCTTCGGTAATTGATCAAGATAGGCTTGAATATCGCGACATAACGCATCTGTATGCGTTCTTGAGGCTGCAGAAACCTGATATACCGGCCCTTCCCAGCCAATTGCATCTATTACGGATTTTTTAATGATTTCCAGCTCATCTTCAAGCACGAGATCTATTTTGTTAAATATCAGCCAACGTGGTTTATTTGCCAACTTGTCACTGTATTTACCTAACTCGTGAATGATGACTCGGGCATTCTCAGCAGGGTCCGAACCATCAGCTGGGAGGACGTCGATCATGTGCATTAACAAACCACAGCGTTCCAGGTGTTTCAGAAACTGAATACCTAGTCCGGCGCCCTCAGCGGCACCTTCAATCAAACCTGGGATATCTGCGATCACAAACGATTTGCTGCTTTCCGTGCGCACAACGCCAAGATTTGGCACTAATGTCGTAAATGGATAATCCGCAACTTTAGGCTTGGCAGAAGATACAGCCCGGATAAAAGTTGATTTCCCTGCGTTTGGCAGACCAAGCATCCCAACATCAGCAAGCAATAAGAGTTCAAGCCTCAAATTACGTACTTCACCTGGTGTGCCATTGGTTTTTTTCCGGGGAGTCCGGTTGGTACTACTGGAGAAACGGGCATTCCCCAAACCGTGCCAGCCGCCTTTGGCGACCATCAGTTTGAGACCGTTCTTGGTTAAATCGCCTAATACTTCATTGGTATCGACATCAATAGCACGAGTCCCAACAGGAACACGTAAAACTAAATCGTCTCCACGCTTACCGGTACAGTTGGTGCTCATGCCATTCTGACCGCGCTGCGCGATATGAAGTTTTTCAAACTGGTAATCAACGAGCGTATTCAGGTTACTATCGGCAACCAGGTAAACGTCACCGCCGTCGCCACCGTCACCGCCATTTGGGCCACCTTTGGCCACAAACTTCTCGCGACGGAAACTGATGATCCCGTTCCCGCCGTCACCGGCTTCGACCCGGATCAACGCTTCATCAACAAATTTCATTTCGACCTATCCTGCTTTAATCATTGCGAACATTATAAACCTATGCTCGCCGGACTGCGAAAACAAAGGTCGATGTTTCAAAAGTATGCTGTTTCATTTCATTGATAAGCAAAAAAAAACCCCGCTTGGCGCGGGGTTTCTTCGAAGAATCCAGCAATTATTCGCTAACGATGCTAACGAATTTACGGCTGTGTTCGCCTTTCACTTCAAACTGAACTTTACCGTCAGTCAAAGCAAACAGCGTGTGATCTTTACCGATACCCACGTTAGTGCCAGCATGGAACTTGGTACCACGTTGACGCACGATGATGTTACCAGCCAGAACTGATTCACCGCCAAAACGCTTAACACCTAAGCGTTTCGCTTCTGAATCACGACCGTTACGTGTACTACCTACACCTTTTTTACTTGCCATGAGTCGTTACTCCTGAAATTAAGCGCTGATGCCAGTAATTTTCACTTCAGTAAACCACTGACGATGGCCAGCTTGTTTACGGTAGTGCTTACGACGACGGAATTTGACGATTTTTACTTTATCGCCACGGTCATGTGCGACCACTTCCGCAGTAACTTTACTGCCTTCAACGACTGGAGTACCGATTTTGACATCGTCGCCGTTTACAATCATCAGGGCAGCAAACTCAACTTTTGCACCCATCTCTAAGTCCAGTTTTTCTAGACGAAGGGTTTGACCTTCAGTCACACGGTGCTGTTTACCACCACTTTGGAAAACCGCGTACATAGTTAGAACTCCGTACAGATCACGCCGGCCGCTGAGGGGGCGTGTTAATTAGATTCACAGGGCGCGAATTGTACGCAATTTCCCCTACCCCCGCAAGCACAAATATGAAAAAGATCATCAGACAACAAAAGGATCGAGTTTTTAGTTTTGCCACTTTAGTTGTTGTTGTAGAATCCAGCCACTCCGGTTTGCTGAATTAACTGAACCCGCATGACGCTCGATGAAATCCGCTTGTTAAGCCAACAAGATATGGCCGCTGTGAACGAACACATTTTTTCTCAGCTGAATTCTGACGTTGCTCTGATCAACCAGTTGGGCATCTATATTGTAAACAGTGGTGGCAAACGATTGCGTCCGCTGTTGGCCGTGCTTGCTGCTCGGGCTCTGGGATATCAGGGAAGTCAGCACGTAACACTGGCAACCATAATAGAGTTTATTCATACGGCTACATTGCTGCATGACGATGTTGTCGATGAATCAATGCTGCGCCGAGGTAAGGAAACTGCCAATGCAGTTTTTGGCAACCAGGCCAGCGTACTGGTCGGTGACTTTTTGTATACCAGAGCTTTCCAGTTGATGGTCTCGTTGGAGCGAATGCGGGTCATGCAGATTCTGGCGGATGCCACCAACGTCATCGCTGAGGGCGAAGTCCTGCAGCTGATGAATGTGAACGACCCGGACACCACAGAACAAAGTTACATGCAGGTGATTTACTGTAAAACTGCTCGTCTGTTTGAAGCTGCCACCGAACTTGCCGCGGTGCTTTCTGACAAAGACCCGGCCACGACGGAAGCTATGCGCCAGTATGGGCTTCACTTAGGTACAGCATTTCAGCTGATTGACGATGTGCTTGACTATCAGGCTGATGTCGCAGATCTGGGTAAGAATATCGGCGATGATTTAGCCGAAGGCAAACCCACACTTCCACTTATCCATGCCTTAAAGCACGGTACTGAATCCCAGAAAACGCTGATTCGCGAGGCGATATTGGAAAGTAATGGGCTGCAACATTTCGAGGCGATTATGACCGCGATGCATGACACAGACGCCTTTGGTTACACCAGGAGGTTGGCAGAGCAGGAAGCGGAGCTAGCCAAGCAGTCGATCGCTTTTTTGGCCGATAGCCCCTATAAAGACGCACTTTTAACGCTGGCAGATATCGCCGTCGAACGTTCACATTAACAGTGCAGACTGCTTTTAAAAACTAAAAAGCCAGCTTTCGCTGGCTTTTTACTATATACAGTAAATTAGGCTTTGTTCACGAACTCTTCGCCCAACACGATATCTGCTTTTAAAGTTGGCAGCATATCGTTCATGGCTTTCTGTTCGTAGGCACTTAAAGTACCAATATCTAACAGCGCTTCGACGCCATTTTTACCCAGCACAATTGGCTGAGCGAAGAAACGGGCGTGCTCGCCATTACCTTCGACATAGGCATACTCAGTAACAGACTCGCCCTGCAGGCCTTTGATTAAAGATACGCAGAAACGTGCTGCAGCCTGGCCCATAGACAGTGTTGCTGACCCGCCACCGGCTTTAGCTTCTACAACTTCAGTACCAGCATTTTGGATGCGGTAGGTCAGTGATGCAACTTCTTCATCTGTGAATGCCACGTCTTTCACTTGTGACAATAAAGGCAGAATAGTGGTACCGCTGTGACCGCCAATCACCGGAACAATTAGTTCAGCCGGGTTTTTGCCTTTTAATTCAGCGATGAAAGTTTCAGCGCGGATAACGTCCAATGTCGTAACACCGAATAAACGTTTTGCATCATAAGTGCCGGCTTTTTTGAATACCTCAGCGGCGATGGCAACTGTTGTATTCACCGGGTTGGTGATGATACCCACTAATGCTTTTGGACATTGCTGGACAATAGCTTCAGCCAGTGTCTTAACCACGCCGGCGTTAATATTGAATAAATCTGAACGGTCCATACCTGGTTTGCGTGGCATACCGGCCGGGATCATTACGACGTCAGCACCTGCTAATGCAGTATGTAAATCGTCTTTACCATAACCCGTCACTTTTACCGCGGTTGGGATATGGCTTAAGTCTACAGCAACACCTGGCGTAACCGGAGCCAGGTCGTATAAAGCTAAATCAGTACCAGCTGGCAGATTTAACTTCAGTAATAATGATAAGGCCTGACCAATACCACCAGCAGCACCTAAAACGGCAACTTTCATGCTTCTCTCCCAATTTAACGGTTCACCGAAAAAAACGCGCCAACAATACTGAAATACCGCGCAAATTACAAATGACTTATACCAAAGTAGCAGCACGTTATTTAATCAATTTAACTATTATTTGCGCCTGAAAAGAAATCGAGCTGCGAAATCAGCAGACCGCAAAAATAATTCTCTGGACCCGGCAACCCGATTTGTTATGGTATGCTCTGTATTACGAGTTTTTTTCAGCTTCATTACGCGATTATCCGGTGCATATGACCAAACAAACTAAACAGGAAGCGCTGATTCAGGCATTCAAAGCGCTGCTGAAAGAAGAACGATTCGGCTCGCAGAGTGATATCGTGGATGCATTAAAATCTGAGGGTTTTGACAACGTCAGTCAGTCGAAAGTCTCCCGCATGCTCAGTAAGTTTGGTGCCGTGCGCACCCGTAATGCCCGGCAGGAAATGGTGTATTGTCTGCCACCTGAAC
This sequence comes from uncultured Chromatiaceae bacterium, assembly GCA_946481195.1. The sequence goes on along the minus strand of CAMLNG010000031.1, from coordinate 6,033 downwards.
TTGGTGTGCCGACGACGAAAAGCCCACTGCGTCAACTGGTGCTGGATATTGAACACAATGATGTAATGATTATTATCCGAACCAGCCCAGGTGCCGCCCAGCTCATCGCAAGATTGCTGGATTCAGTAGGCAAAGCAGAGGGCGTACTCGGTACTATTGCCGGAGACGATACAATTTTTATTGCACCCACCAGCGTGAAAAATATTAACTTCACCCTGAAGAAGGTCACCGAATTATTTGAGAAAGTCTAAGTAACTCGCACTAGAGCGTCGCATAATCCTCCAAAAAACTGACAGATGGTGCAAAAAAAGCTGCGCCACTGTCTGCCTGAACATAGTCCAGCAGCAAATCATAATTCTGGCCCGCAGCATCGCCAAGCCGTCGACTAAGCCACGAGAGGTATGCCGAAGGATCAGCTGAACAAGCCAAAATCACTAACCCCTGTGATTTCAGCTGGCCATAGGGCATGTTCTGAAATACCAAAGGATAATATTGGCCGAATGCATCCAGGACAGCAGCCTTCACTGCGTGACTATGTTCATGCAGCTGCGCTGTTGGCAACAGCTGTCCATCTAACTTTCGCTGCCCGATAATTGCTTCCTGTTGAGATTGGGTCAGTTGTTGCCAGCGATTTAAATCAAGACGATAACGCTGATAAAACAGATAACTTCCCTGCGCAAATTCAGGCTGTTGCATTTCACTGATTAAAGCCAATTCCCGCTTTTTACGTCCACGCGGTGGCTGAGGTTGATCGATAAAACCGGTGAGATCACGGCCATCCATAAAACGAAAGCAATGTGTTTGTTCGACCAGTTCAAGGTGTGGCATCAGTAGCTGGTAACATTGCTGAATAGCCAGATGCAACACATCGTAGCGATCGGCACGTATCTTTAGCAGTACATCATAAGGGATGGCTGGCATGGCTAAATCATCAACAGCCAGTGGTGTAAACGGTTGAAAGTCCGACGGGCATGCGTGCGGGTAAAGCGAATGCCAGTAGCCTGGTCCAATAGCTACAATTGCGTTCAAATTTGCTTCGGAAAATTGCTCCGCTAATTTGTGTATCAATCCAGGAATACTACCGAGCACACGCCGAACAGCACTCTCATGGCCGTCCAGTGCGTTCATCAGCAATAACAATCCATGCAGATTCGGTTCTGCACATACACCAACCTGTTCTCTTGCCATAATGCCGCGATCAATACTGTAAAATTGCAGACATGCTAACTAAAAAAGCAGGCGGCGCCAAATCTGCGACATCCTTGTGAGATATATCTCACATTTAAGTAAGTCATTTCGCTATTTAGATCCGTTATCAACACGTAAAAATATACTATCCAATTGTTTTAATTAACTTTTTAAATAACATCCTTACCAACCTATAACTTCTGCGTCATGGAACTTTGGCTTACACCAGCAATGTTCTGACGAATCACAGGCATAATGCTTTTACGGTCAATGACGACATTGCAGCGGCAAGCAGTAAAACATCATGGATGGTGTACTAGTCGAATTGTCAGGGACAGGCTCAGGATGAGCTGAGATTTCAGGAAGGAATCTCCAGGGACCAGGATGCCGGGACCGGCCGTGTTGACAGGATGTCAACTTAAGGAGTAGTCGCTCAGGACGAGCAGGTGTTGTTCAGGGACAGAATAACAGAGGACGCTATAGTATGTAGCTGCGGCATCAGGATGATACCAACAAGGACAGAGGACGCTACAGGATGTAGCAGCGGTATCAGGATGATACCAACAAGGACAGGGGACGCTACAGGATGTAGCAGCGGTATCAGAACGATACCAACAAGGACAGGGGACGCTACAGGATGTAGCAGCGGTATCTGGATGATACCAACAAGGACAGGGGACGCTACAGGATGTAGCAGCGGTATCAGGATGGTACCAACAAGGATAGGAAAGCCTGGATTGGCTTGAAGTACGACACTGCACTGGCAGCGTTTTATGAGCATGGATGTTAAAACCTTCACAGCGCGTGAATCTCCTCCGGGAGGCAGGGAAGACAACCCTCAGGGTTTGAAATGGAATTTGACAAAGCATTACGGTAGCCGCATCTCAAAAGGATGCGGCTTTCCTGTTTTTAGAGACTTCTTCAGCTTAAAGCACTGCTTAGTGCTGTTTGGAAAGCTGCAGGCAGCGCTGAGTTCAGATCAAACAAGATGTCTACGCGGAGAATACCCAAAACTCCTGAATGTTTTGAGAGTGCGCCATACCACCTATTGCATCTCTGCACCAGCACCAGCACCAGCACCAGCACCAGCACCAGCACCAGCACCAGCACATCATGACAATTCACAGTGCACAGGTGAGTACAAACAGATGAAATATTCTAAATCGTTACTTTGCCTACTTTTCAGACGAAAGCCATGCTGTTAGATTAGTTTTTGTCCGCACATAATAAAAAACCCCACAGGCAAAAACCGGTGGGGTCGTCTTAGAAGACAAAGGACAAGGATAGACGATTTGGTGGTAAGAGTTCAGTTTCCCGCTTCGGCAGTCACAACAGGCACTGCCGGGCGGGACACTCGCTCCTGAGAAGCCCCACCGGCTCTCCTCAGGCTGCTTACTTTAGGGTCGACACAAATTCCGGATAGGCTTCAATTCCACACTCAGAACGGTCCACACCCTCATATTCTTCCTGTTCACTGACACGAATACCCATAGTGGCTTTCAGTACACCCCAAACCACCAGGCTACAAACAAAAATCCAGACGAAAATCGTTGCAGCACCGATAAACTGCCCCAGGAACGAAGCGCTGTCTTTAGTCAGTGGCACAATCATCAGGCCAAAGAAGCCGACTACACCATGCACTGAAATCGCACCGACCGGGTCATCGATTTTGATTTTGTCGAAGCCGATAATCGCAGCAACGACCAGAACACCTGCAACGGCACCAAAAATTGTTGCCTGCAGTGGTGTCGGTGTGGAAGGCTCGGCTGTGATAGCTACCAGACCGGCTAAGGCGCCGTTTAATACCATAGTTAGGTCAGCTTTGCGGAACAGCACCATCGACACAGCCAGAGCAGACAAAGCGCCACCGACAGCAGCAGCATTAGTATTCACGAACACCATAGCGACGCCATGTGCATTGCCGATGTCGGCCAACTTCAGCATTGAGCCGCCGTTAAAGCCAAACCACCCCATCCACAGAATTAAAGTGCCCAGCGTTGCCAGTGGCATGTTAGAGCCTGGGAACGCGTGAGCCTTACCATCTTTGGTATATTTGCCTTTGCGGGCACCCAGCAATAACACACCAGCTAACGCAGCAGCGCCGCCCGCGAGATGCACAATGCCTGAGCCGGCAAAATCAGAGAACCCAAAATCACCCAGCGTATAAAGACCAAATACTGGTTGACCACCCCAGGTCCATGACCCTTCCATTGGATAGAGGAAACCACACATGACAACTGCAAAGGCGAAGAAAGCCCACAGCTTCATCCGCTCAGCAACAGCACCAGAGACAATCGACATCGCCGTGGCCACAAACACCACCTGGAAGAAGAAATCCGCTGCTTTTGAGTAAGCCGCTTTACCAGTAAAGCCATTTTCACGGCTGGCAATGCTGGCCAATGTTTCATCGACGTTTAATGCTTCGATGCCAGACAAGAAGAAACCGCCGCCGTACATGAACTGGTAACCACAGATCAGATACATCAAACAGGCAATTGCATACAACACAAAGTTTTTCGTCAGAATTTCAGTGGTGTTTTTCGCCCGGACCAGCCCCGACTCTAACATGGCGAAACCTGCCGCCATCCACATCACTAATGCGCCGCACACCAGGAAATAGAAGGTGTCCATGGCAAACTGTAAATGATAAATCTGTTCTTGCATGATGGACTCCTGCTAGATCGCTTCTGCGTCAGTTTCACCGGTCCGGATCCGGACCACTTGCTCAAGGTCATAAACGAAAATTTTACCGTCACCGATCCGACCGGTGTGGGCTGCCTGCTGGATCGCCTGTAACAGACGGTCGACATTTTCATCCAGCGTTGCAATTTCCAATTTCACTTTGGGCAGGAAATCCACCTGATATTCCGCGCCACGATACAGCTCTGTGTGGCCTTTTTGCCGCCCGAATCCTTTGACTTCCGTCACGGTCAGGCCTTCTATCCCAATGTCCGCAATCGCTTCACGAACATCGTCAAGCTTAAAAGGCTTGATGATGGCAGTTACGAGTTTCATAGTTTTTATCCTCATTGATCCCCGGACCGGCGCAAATCGGCCCGGGCAACTTGTTGCTGTTGCCAATTGGATAAGAAAGTCGTGTGCCAAGTTTTTTATTTGTTTAAATACAGATAGTTACGCAGAAACCATAAAGATTGGGCAAAAAAAACGCACCATCTTGGTGCGCATCTTCCCGCTGTCGGTGCAGTTGAAAATGCACCCGAACATGTGAGGACCGGCAGATCAGCGAGGCAGAAATTGCTGCCAGGCTTGCAATAAACGAATCAAATCTTCCAGGCCACATTCGCAGTGTAAAGCTGCATCGTCTGTACTGAGCTCCGCTTCGAGGAACTGATCCTCGGCATGGTGCTGACCACAACTATGATGAAATACCCGTACTTCCATCCGCTCGACCTGCAGCGAATATTCGCGGCCATCAAACTGATATTCATCATACAGACCCAGCGTCTGTAGTTTATCCAGTAAAGGCTGATAACTGGCGGCGCGAAGCTCAAACTCCTCCAGCAAAAAACACTGCAATGCATGTTGCTCCGCTGCCAGTTTTAATAAATATCGCCGGCTATCCGGCAGATAAATAAAATCGTGCTCCATCCCCACTCCATCGGCCCATAGCCGCAGAAAAGACAAAAGCCCGCAGCTGCGGGCTTTTGATGCTGAACCTGCTAATTATACAGCTTGCTGAATAATTACATTCGAGGCTTTACTGGTGTATTGGCTCATCTGATGGAAGTTCAGGTAGCGGTAGGTGTCCGCAGCCGTCGTTTCAATCTGTTTCGCGTACTCCAGGTATTCGGCAACTGTTGGCAGGCGGCCGATAATAGACGCCACACCGGCCAGTTCAGCTGACGCCAGATATACATTAGCCCCCTGACCTAAACGGTTCGGGAAGTTACGGGTAGAAGTCGACACCACTGTGGTGTTGTCACCCACACGTGCCTGGTTACCCATACAGAGTGAACAGCCCGGGATCTCGATGCGCGCACCAACGCGGCCGTAGATACCGTAATAACCTTCTTCAGTCAGCTGGTCTTTATCCATTTTGGTCGGTGGAGCGATCCACAGACGAGTTGGGATCTGGCCTTTGAACTTGTCGAGCAGTTTACCGGCAGCACGGAAGTGGCCGATGTTGGTCATACAAGAACCGATAAAGACTTCGTCAATCTTCTCACCGGCGACTGATGACAGCAGACGGGCGTCGTCCGGGTCATTTGGCGCGCACAGGATTGGTTCTTTGATATCTGCCAGGTCAATTTCAATCACCGCAGCATATTCAGCATCGGCATCCGCACGTTCCAGCTTCGGATTGGCGAGCCAGGCTTCCATCGCATTGATACGGCGCTCGATAGTGCGAACATCGCCGTAACCTTCGCTAATCATCCACTTCAGCATCACGATGTTTGATTGCAGGTACTCACGCACTGAATCTTCAGACAGCGTGATAGTACAACCAGCGGCAGAACGCTCAGCTGACGCGTCTGACAACTCGAATGCCTGTTCAGCTGTTAAATGCTCCAGACCTTCAATTTCCAGCACGCGGCCAGAGAAAATGTTGACCTTGCCTTTCTTCTCAACCGTCAGCAAACCTTGCTGAATGGCATAGTAAGGGATGGCGTGTACGAGGTCACGTAAGGTGATACCAGGCTGCATTTCGCCTTTAAAGCGCACCAGCACAGACTCAGGCATATCCAGTGGCATCACGCCGGTGGCTGCTGCGAACGCAACTAAGCCAGAACCTGCCGGGAAAGAAATCCCCAGTGGGAAACGGGTGTGTGAGTCACCGCCGGTACCGACTGTGTCTGGTAACAACATGCGGTTTAACCAGCTGTG
>CAMLNG010000030.1 GCA_946481195.1 uncultured Chromatiaceae bacterium | reverse complement strand
GCTGCCACACCGTGAACTGCTCAATCGTATCCGGCAGTTTGGTTTGCAAAAAGTCTGAAGAGGTCAGCAAAAATGATGAAATCTGTCTGTATTGTTGGCGGTGGTTCTTCCGGCTGGATGACCGCAATTTATCTGAACCGCTATTTTAATCAGCAGCAAGCACGGGTGCAGGTGCGGGTGGTTGAAAGCGAGGACATCGGCATTATTGGTGTTGGCGAAGCGACAGTGCACAGCATCCGCTATTTTTTTGCGGCGATGGGGCTGGACGAAGCGGAACTGCTGGAAGCGACAAACGCCACTTTTAAGACCGGAATTATGTTCAGAAACTGGATGAAACCGGTCGACGGCCAGATGCATCAGTATTTCCATCCGTTTGATCATCTGAAGCCGCCGCTGGATTTGGATATCTCCACCAGCTGGCTGCTGGACCGTCGTTTTGAACTGGAACGCTTTGACCAGGGCGCGAGTCTGTCCTCACATCTGATTGCCAGCGGCCATAGCCCAAAAACACCGCAATCGGCGCCTTATCAGGGCGTGGTGCCTTATGGTTATCATTTAGACGCCGTGAAAATGGCGCGTTTCCTGCGCAAAAAAGCGATTGAAGCCGGTGTGATCCATAGTGTCGCCACTGTGACGGACGTGATAGTCGCCGATGGCAATATTCAGTCTGTGCAAACCGATCAGGGCGAGTTCAGCGCTGATGTGTTCATCGACTGTACCGGTTTCCGTGGGCTGCTGATGGAAGCGTTAAAAGCGGACAACTGGCAGTCCTTTACAGATGCGCTGCCTTGCAATAAAGCCGTGGCCATTCAGCGAGCATTACCGGGTGAACCCAAGCCTTACACTACAGCCACAGCCTTAACGAACGGCTGGGTCTGGGAGATTGACCTCGTTGACCGGCAGGGCACAGGTTATGTCTATGATGGTGCCCGGTTAAGCCGGGAACAGGCTGAGCAGGAGTTGCGGGATTATCTTGGCCCCGACGCTGCAGTGCTCAAATGTACGCATCTGGATATGAAAGTCGGTTGCCGTAAAGAGTTCTGGGTTGGCAACTGTATTGCGATTGGCCTCGCCGGAGGTTTTATCGAACCGCTGGAATCGACCGGCTTGCACCTGATTAACCTCGGTGTGCGGTTATTATCGACGCACCTGGCTGGCAGCGAGCTGACGCAACCGGTGCGGGATTCCTACAACCGGCTGATGAATGGTTTTTACACTGACTTAAAACAATTTATCGTGCTGCATTATTGCCTGACAGACCGTGACGACAGTGCTTTTTGGCGTGACGCCGCTACAAAAGCCGCATATTGTCCCGGACTGGAAAACCAGCTGGCGGCCTGGCGTTATAAAGTTTGTGAATATATGGATTTAGCCGGCACCTTCTCGACAACCTTCACCGACGAAAACTATCGTTTTATTTTGTATGGCATGGGGCATTATCCACAGTTACAACCGACGGCTACAGAGCGGCAGTTTGATGAGCTGTTTGGCAGAGTCGCGCAGCAGGCCAAACATGTGGTATTCAGCACATTGCCACTGCAGGCTTGGATCCGGCAGCTGCATGGCAGCAAAAACAGCGCCTGACGTCTGAGCCAAAAACATGATAAAACGCCGGCCTGAAAAGGCCGGCGTTGTCGTTTCTGTTGCCTGGAAATGCAGTACAAACCTTTTGGAAAAAATGTCTGAAAATTCGTCAAATAGCTAATGACAGCGTTGTCATTAATTGGTAGGATAGTTTTAACCTGAACACAAAGTCAGTGGTACTTGTGCTCGGAACAGCCGGAATAAGCGGACGCGTTGCGACCTTGTTCCGGCGCACGACGGCAACCTGACTGGTGGTTGCTGTTGTCTCCCTTGTCGCAGTCTGAAGCATTGGTAGTTGGTGCCAAAGACTGACCAGTCACACGGATGTTGTGTTTTATTTGCCAATCCTTATCCAAGGGTATTTGCAGGATACTGAGTTCAGTGTCCTGCTTTTTTATTGCCGCCAGGCTTTCCCGCTGCTTAAACTGTCCGCTGCTGTTGATGTATGAACTGCACAATGATCACTCTGAATGAAAATGAGCTATCTGATGAATAACAATATTCGCTGGGGTATTTTAGGTTGTGGCAATGTCACAGAAGTAAAAAGTGGCCCTGCTTACCAGCAAACACCGGGTTTTACCGTGCAGGCTGTGATGCGCCGTGACGCGGAAAAGGCTGCTGACTATGCCAGTCGTCATCAGGTGCCGGTCTGGTACAGCGACGCAGACGCGCTCATCAACGACCCGGATATCGACGCGGTCTATATTGCCACGCCACCAGACAGCCACCTGTTTTATGCACTGAAAGTCGCTGCGGCCGGCAAAATTTGCTGTGTCGAAAAGCCGATGGCTTTAAATGCCGCTGAGTGCGCGCAAATGAATGCCGCTTTTGCTGCAGCAGGTTTGCCATTATTTGTCGCCTATTACCGGCGTAGTCTGCCGCGTTTTTTGCAGGTGAAGCAATGGCTCGATGCTGGCCTGATTGGCACTGTGCGACATGTGCAGTGGAATTTCAGCCGCAGCCCGAATCCGCTGGATTTAGCTGGCGCCGCCAACTGGCGCACCGATCCGGCACAGGCCGGTGGTGGTTATTTTGTGGATTTGGCCAGCCACGGCCTGGATTTGTTGATGTATTTACTCGGCGATATACAACAGGTGCAGGGGCAGGCGCTGAATCAACAGGGCTTGTATGCTGCTGAAGATGCGGTGACAGCCCAGTGGTTGTTTGCACCGGACGCCAAAGGCCAGGTCGCGACCGGCAGCGGTTTCTGGCATTTTGGTACCGATGGCCGGCGTGATGCGGTGGAAATTATCGGCAGTTTGGGCCACATCCGTTTTTCAGTGTTTCAGGAAGAACCGCTGCAACTGTGCGTCAATGGCGTGACAGAACAGGTGTTTATCGCGCACCCGGCGCATATCCAGCACTATCATGTCGCCAATATCGCCGCGCATTTACGCGGTGAAAAACAACACCCTTCTACCGGCGACAGCGCTTTACGCGCCACCGCGGTGATGGAGCAGATCCTGCAGAAAAAATCAGGCCGGATTTAAACCGGCCTGAGTGATGCTAACAACAGATCCTGTGGTCAGGGTTGGGTTTCAGGCAATTTAGTCAGGCGGCTGTTGCGGCCATCAACCGCCCTGCTGCGTAACCAGACTTCTACGCCGGCACGCACCGGTACCGCTTCCTGATAACGTTGCCAGCTTTTCCCCTGGTCCAGACTGTATTCAATGGTCAGACCCGGGTAGGCGATATTGGCGACCAGTTGTCCGGCCCGGATCTCTGCCCCAACCGGAGGCAGATAGTAGTGCACACCGGCCTGACTTAGCTTCGGCAGCTCTTTTTCCGTCATAGCCCGGGCAAAACGTTGCCAGGACAAATCTCTGGCCTGCGCCCGCTCTTTTGCACTGACGCTCGCTGCTTCCCAATGAGCTTTATGCCAGGCGCGCTCGGCAATAGGGAGTAAACGCGGATAGACCATTTCTTCCAGTTGCACTGCTGTGCGGATGGTTTCGGACCAGACCTGCCCCTGCACACCGAGGACGTTTTCTGGTTTTTCCAGTTTCGGCAGGGCGCGGCCTACCAGCTGTTCTAAATCGTTTATCACAGCGCCGGTGCGGGTCTTATCGGCGTTGCCGTAAACGTCGTCCGGCATATAACCAAAGACCTTCTTCGCGTCAGTAAATCGTGCCGCCCAATAATAACCACGCTCGTCCGGGTGCGTTTCATTCGGATGGTCCAGATACAAATGCGTGCCGTGTGACATTACTACCTGGTAACCGGCATTTGCCAGTCGATAAGCGCGGTCTGAATAACCCCATTCCCAGATATTGTCCCAGACATTGGCGTAAACGTTTTTATTAGCAAATTGTTCGCGGTTAAACGGATTGACCGGGTCGTACATCAAGCCATCTTCCCAACCACCCAGTGCCAGCTGCCGGCTGTGCAGTAAAGCCGCGACTTTGCTGACAAAATAGGGCTTGAGGTCAGCGACGCCGGCCACGCCGGGCACACCTTTGGCAAACAGCGCCTGACATTGTGGTGAGGCCGTCCAGCTGCCGGCACCGACTTCATCGCCACCCATATGATAAGTTGATAGTTTTAAACCTGCGGCGCGGTACATTTGCTGCAGTTCGTACACCACCTTATCGATAAAAGCGTAACTGGAATCCATACAAACGTTGACCGAGTTATCGGTATAATTCTGCACCGTCAAATACTTAGACTGATCTGCCGGGTCACTGAGCAGATATTGCTCTGCTTCTGCCTTTTTACCTTGTTTCAGCAAACGCTGATAACGTGCCTGCATCGCCACAATAGCTGCGCGGGCGTGGCCCGGCATATCAATTTCCGGGATCACTTCAATATGGCGGGCGTTGGCGTATTTCAGAATTTCAATAAAATCGTCACGCGTGTAAAAGCCGTTGCCGGAGCCGGATTTATGCGGCCCTGTGCCCAGCTGAGTCAGCAGACAACGTTGTTCAGTTAAATCAAAGCAGCGCTGTGCGCCGATGTCGGTCAGTTCCGGTAAACCGGGGATCTCCAGTCGCCAACCTTCATCCTCGCTCAGGTGCAGGTGTAGTTTGTTCATTTTATAGCGGGCCATCTGCTCTATCAGCCGCAGCGTGACCGCTTTACCGTGGAAATTGCGCGCCATGTCATAATGCATGCCCCGCCAACGATAGCGCGGACTGTCCTGAATTTCCTGCTGTGCCAGACTGATACTGCTGAACTGCGCCGGCGTCAGCGCCAGTAAGGATTGCAGCCCGTAAAAAGCACCGGCATTGTCGGCTGCGCTGATGTCGATTTGGTTCTCGGCAATGCGGAGCCGGTAGCTTTCCGTCGCCGTTAACGCCGGGTCAACCCGCAGCTGGATTTGCTTAGGACCGCCGGCGGTAAGCCCCGGCTCGGTTTTCAGTGCCAGGCCAGCCAGGCCCAAACGGTCCTGTAAATATGCGGCTTCAGCTTTTAACCGGCCCTGAAAACGGATAGTCCATTGCGCGTCCAATACCAATTTTCCGCCAAGGAACTTCTGCTGTTGCGGCGTCGGAATGATTTGATCAGCAATGCTGACGTCGTCAGCGACTGGAGTGTTCACGGCCAGATTGTCCTGAAAACGGCTTTGGGCCGTGGCCACTTTATATAAGTCCGGCTCCGGCTGTTGATAGCGGTACAGTTGTTCCGGCCGGCGCAGTGGTGCGACAAATTGGCTGAAATCTTCGGTATCGGTATTGCTGAACACTTCCGGTTGCAGCTGACCGGCGACGATAAAAGCACGTGGCATAAAATCGCTGTAAGCCACCAGATAAGGAGCGCCGCTAACTTCAACAGTCAGTGCCGCACCGGCTGCCAGACCTTTAAAAGCTTTGGTCGGTGTCAACCGGTGTAAATCGCCTTGCACATGCTCAAGCTTGATTCCGTCTGGCGCCGTCAGCTGTAATCTGCGAATAGAATGGAAATAAATTTGCCAGTTACCACTGCCTGCCGCGAGTGCCTGGTTTGACCGGTTATTCAGCTGCAACTGTGCTGAGAAAGTGCCGGCTTTGGCAGCAAAATTACTGACGACAGCCATGTCAAAACGGGCCTGACTGGCAAATGTCCTGAGTTCTGTCTGCTGATTAAACTGCTGGGCCTGCAGTGGTGTCGTGTACAACAATAGTGCACTGAATAAGGCTGGAGCGACCTGAGTTTTCTTCATTATTTATCCTGTTGCAAAAGGTGGTACAGTGGTACCACAGTTCCTTTTTAAGCGATGCTGCTCAGTCGTTACAACAGGATGACTGGTCTAACTCGCTGATTTTTATTTTATTTTACTGAAAGCAGCAGCCGCTGCGTGAATTTCCAGTCTGATTTTTAATCAGGGGTCTTGTTATTTGTCAAAATTATTATATGCTGAACTGAAAAAATGACAACGCTGTCATAAATAAAAATGCCGATTTTTTCAACAGCGCCAAAATTGCTGATGAGAACAAGGCTCCGACAGCCGCAAGGTGTGCAACGAGGGTGCTTGATGAGTAGCGAAGCAGGGCAGCACAGCCCATTGTATTTAGGCATTGACGGCGGTGGCAGCAAGTGTCGGGTTGTGATTGTTGATGCCGAGGACCGATTGTTAGGTGAAGGGCTCGGCGGCCCGGCTAATCCGCTGCGCGGCATGAAAGTCGCCACTGATTCTATTCTGACCGCCACGCAGCAGGCACTGCAGGCCGCCGGGATGACCTTTAATGATATGTCACGTCTGGTGGCTGGTGCTGGCCTTGCCGGCGTCAATATGCCGCAATATTTCCAATTATTTTCTGAGTGGCAGCACCCGTTTGCCGAGTTCCACCTGACCACAGATTTACACACAGCCTGTATCGGTGCACACAAAGGTGCGGACGGCGCTGTCATTATCATCGGCACAGGTTCCTGTGGCCTCGCTGATGTGAATGGCCAGTGCCTGGATATCGGTGGCCATGGTTTTCCGTATGGCGACAATGGCAGCGGTGCCTGGTTTGGTAATCAGCTGGTGCATCATGTGCTGCTGGATAAAGACCAGATTGGCGCGCCGACCCTGATGACCGCATTGCTGACCGAGGCGCTTGGCGTCAGCAGCACCTTAGAGATTGTCAGTCAGTTTATGCATGCCACACCGACCGTGTTTGCCCGTTATGCGCCTTTGGTCTTTACCGCGGCAGAGCAGGGTGATCAGGTTGCCGCCGACATTATTCAGGCAGGCGCCCGTCACATCGATAACATCGCGCTGCGGCTTTTAAGCCTTAAACCTGAGCGGCTGTCGCTGATTGGTGGCCTCGCTTACAAAGTACAACCTTATTTATCAGCACCGGTGCAGGCATTGCTGGCGCCGGCGCAGGCAGCACCTGAATTCGGTGCTGTCTGGTTCGCCCGGGCCCGGCAGGCTAAACGCCAGGCCGCACTATTATCCGTGTCTAATCAATGAAGTGAGTATTCGCATGACCAGCACTATCATGGCGCAAGAAGCCGCAGAAGCCCCAGTCCGTATCCGTGAACAGCTGCAAACCAATGCAGCGGTCATCGCGGCAGTCGTGGCACAGATCCGTCAGCGTCAGCCGAAATATGTTTATATGGTGGGCCGCGGTTCGTCAGACCACGCCGGGGTGTTTGGCAAATATTTAATTGAAAGTGTCATCGGTTTGCCGGTCGCGCCGGCCGCGCCTTCGATTGCCAGCGTCTATAACAAACAACTGCAGCTGACCGACGCGCTGGTGATTTGTATTTCACAGAGTGGCCGCAGCCCGGATATCCTGGCTCAGGTGGCCATGGCGAAAAATGCCGGTGCTTTAGTCGTTGCTTTGGTCAATGACACCAGCTCACCGCTGGCCGAACAGGCTGATTTTGTGGTGCCGTTATTTGTTGGTCCGGAAAAAGCTGTTGCCGCGACTAAAAGTTACCTGGCAACCTTAAGCGCGTTATTACAGTTGGTGGCGGTGTGGTCGGCGGATTCAGACCTGCAGGCTGCAGTGAATCAGCTGCCAGAACTGTTATTACAGGCGCAGCAACTGCCAGCGCAGCTCACTGCTGAAGCCGTTGCGGCAGTTCAACACTGCGTGGTGCTGGGTCGTGGTCCGGGTTATGCCATTTCGCGGGAGATCGCGCTGAAACTCAAAGAAGTCTGCGGTATTCATGCTGAGGCGTTTTCCAGTGCTGAATTCCTGCATGGCCCTGTGACTTTGGTGAAAGACCAATTCGCCATTATCGATGTATCTATTCAGGACGAAGCCTATCAGGCACACAAAGCGCAAATCGCTGAGGTGCAAAGCCGCGGTGCCAGTCTGGTGCATCTGCATCACGGTCAGCTCGCCAGCCATCCACGTGTGCTGCCACTGTTGTTATTACAGCGTTTTTACCTCGACGTGGAAGCAGTGGCGCGCAGCCGTGGCGTGAATCCGGACGCACCTCCAGGCCTGAACAAGGTCACTAAAACAGTTTAACGAAAATAAACGAAACCATTTTTTAGATCCGAATGGTTTCGTTTTTTCTGCACCTGACTTAGTATGGCGTGATAGCGTCTCAAAGGGTGAAGAATAAAGGAGCGGTTTTCATGCAACAACAGCAACATTGGTCCGTTGCGCGGTTATTCGATGGTGAGCAATGGCATTCGTCAGTGCGGGTCATTGTCACAGATGGTGTGATCAGCCGGATTGAGGCCTGTGCCGCTGCCGAATGTACCGACCTGACTTTAGCCCCAGGTTTTATTGATGTGCAGGTCAATGGTGGTGGCGGCGCTTTGTTTAATACAGCACCGACCCTCGATAGTCTGCGCACTATGCTCAAAGCCCACGCCGGTTTTGGTACCACGGCGATGTTACCGACAGTCATCACCGATTCGGTCGAAACGATGCTGCACTGTGCCGATGCCATCGCTGCTGCCATTGCAGGGGGTGAACCAGGTATTCTCGGCGTGCATTTTGAAGGGCCGCATTTATCTGTGCCAAAACGCGGTGTGCATCCGACTGAGCACATTCGTGGCTTATCGGCGGATGAGCTGGCGTTGTATGGGCGCCGCGATCTCGGTATCAAGCTGGTGACGGTCGCGCCGGAGAATGTCACACCGGAACAAATCCGCCAGTTAGTTGAATTGAATGTGATTGTGTGTCTGGGGCATTCCAATGCCGATGGTGCAACAGTTGAAGCGGCGCTTGCCGCAGGGGCGACCGGTTTTACCCACTTATATAATGCAATGTCACCGCTGACGTCACGCGAGCCGGGTATGGTTGGTGTAGCATTGGCAGACCCTGACAGCTGGTGCGGCATTATTTTTGACGGCCATCATGTCCATCCGGTGGCGGCCAAGCTTGCACTGGCGGCGAAACCACGTGGCAAAATGCTGATAGTCACTGATGCGATGTCGCCGGTTGGCACCAATGACACTGAATTCCCGTTTTTTACCGGCAAAGTCACCCGCGACGGCAATAAACTGACCAATGACGCCGGCTCACTGGCTGGATCTGTGCTGGATATGGCTGGTGCTGTGCAGTATGCCGTCACTGAGCTTGGGGTTGAGCAGGGTGAAGCGCTGCGGATGGCATCTTTGTATCCGGCCGAGTTTTTGGGTATCGCGGACCATGCAGGCCGCATCGCCGCAGGCTACCGGGCAGATTTTGTGCTGCTCGACGCCCAAGGCGTGGTACAACAGTGTTTTATTGCAGGTAAAGCGTTGAAATAGTTTTAAACAACAAGCAACAGAAAGATCACAGGGCAACAAGTCTGGCGTCAACGTCAGCACAAATAATAACAACAGACGAAGAGGTGAATATGGATATGGCAATGGTACGGCCGGCACAGAAAAACACCGTGCTGCCGATGGTGATCATCGGCACACTGTTTTTTGTGTTTGGTTTTGTCACCTGGCTGAACGGGTCTTTGATCCCGTTTTTAAAGCTGGTGTGTCATCTGACAGAATCGCAGGCGATGTGGGTGACTTTCGCTTTTTACATCGCTTATGTCGTGATGGCATTGCCGATGTCCTGGGTATTAAACCGCATCGGTTACAAAAACGGCATGGTGGCCGGCCTTGGGATTATGGCAGCCGGTGCCGTGCTGTTTATTCCGGCAGCACAAACCACTTTGTATAGCCTGTTCCTGGTTGCTTTGTTCACGCTTGGCACTGGTTTAACCATTCTGCAAACCGCGTCAAATCCGTACATTGTGTGTATTGGCCCACGCGAGACGGCTGCGATGCGCATCAGCGTAATGGGCCTGGTGAATAAAGGTGCCGGTGTTGTGGTGCCGCTGATTTTCACTGCCTGGATCCTGACCGGAATGGACCAGTTCACCCCGGAAGTGCTTGCGGCCCTCAGTGAAGAAGAAAAAGCCAGCCGGATTGCTGAATTATCTAATCGCCTGGTCACTCCATACATTTATATGACCATTGCGCTGCTGGCGTTGATGGCTTTTGTGAAGTTTTCGCCATTGCCGGAGCCTGAACTGGAACAAACGGCAGAGCAGGGTGTTGCACCGGAACACCGCACTTCAGTACTGCAATTCCCGCAGTTAATGCTGGGTGTCGCCGCCCTGTTTTTCTATGTCGGCGTTGAAGTGATTGCCGGTGATACTATTGGTCTTTATGGCCAGCATCTGAACGTCGCGCATTGGGGCGCGCTGACCTCTTACACCATGGTGTTTATGGTGCTAGGTTATCTGGTCGGCGTCAGCTGTATACCAAAATATCTGTCGCAACCGCGCGCGCTGCAAGGCTCTGCAGTGTTTGGCATCCTGTTCACATTGGGTGTGATGTTTGGTTCGGCTGAAAGCCACCAGTTGTCGGCGCTGTTATTTGGCTGGGCTGGTATTCCGACTGTGCCTGATACTGTGCTGTTCCTGGCGATGCTGGGTTTTGCCAATGCCCTGGTGTGGCCGGCTGTTTGGCCATTGGCGCTGGAAGGACTGGGCAAATTTACCGCTACCGCTTCAGCTTTATTGATTATGGGCATCGCCGGCGGCGCTGTATTACCTAAAGTATACGGTTTTCTGTCAACCGCGTCCGGTGATGCGCAGGGCGCGTACTGGATGATGATCCCATGCTATGCCTTTATCCTGTATTACGCTTTTAGCGGCTATAAAAAACGCCAGTGGTAAGCCATTTTTTAAAAAGTGAAGCAGGGCTGACTTTGTCAGCCCTGTTGTCTTTGGGAGCACCATAACAATGCAAAATACCGCACGTTTTTACGCGCTTGATGTACTACGTGGCCTGGCGATAGCGCTAATGATTCTGGTTAACACACCCGGCAGCTGGTCCCACGTGTATAGCCCGCTGCTGCATGCCAGCTGGGATGGATTTACCTTTGCCGATATCGTATTCCCCGGCTTTTTATTTGTCGTGGGTGCCGCCATGGCGTTTTCATTAAAAGATGCAAAGCTCGATGGCACTATGCTGCTGAAGATTTTCAAACGTGGCCTGCTGATGTTTGGCTGTGGTTTGCTGCTTAATTTTCTCAGCCATCCGGATTTGGCGACGTTACGCATTCCGGGTGTGCTGCAGCGGATCGCCATCTGTTATGTGATTGCGGCGCTGTTGATATTGAGCCTGCCAAAACGTGGGCTTTGGGCAGCCGCATTTTTGCTGCTTGTTGGATATTTTGCCTTGTTGCAGTTATCGCCGGCGCCGTTTTCACTGGAAAAAAATATTGTCCGCACGCTCGATTTAGCTGTGTTCGGCACCGCCCATGTGTATCAGGGTTTTGGTCTGCCGTTTGACCCGGAAGGGCTGCTCAGTACTTTACCGGCGACCATCAATGTGTTGCTCGGTTACTTAGTTGCTACCGGTCTTAAGGGCAAAACGCCGGAACAGGCGGTGCGGGACCTGGCGGGTTTTGGTGCCGTGTTAGTGCTGCTGGCACTGGCAGGGCATTGGGTCTGGCCGGTCAATAAAGCGTTGTGGTCCGGTACTTATGTGGCGTTAAGCAGCGGTTTATTGCTGTGGCTGTTAGCGGCACTGGTTTATCTGGTGGATATCCGCAAGGCAACAAAGCTGACCGAGCCACTACGGATTTACGGCACCAATCCGCTGTTTATTTATATGTTGAGCTGGATGTTTTCGGTGGCAACCAGCCGTTGGCTAAGCTGGAGCACGGCGGACGGCACGCAGTCAGTTGCCGGCTTGTTGTTTGATGTTTTATCTGGTGTGTTACCGCTCAAAGCCGCGTCATTGCTGTTTGCGCTGCTGCATGTTGTGCTGTTCTGGGCGCTGTCGCTCTGGTTGTACCGCCGGCAGATTTTTATCAAGCTGTGAGGCGCGAAAATCGGTTGGTACAAACCAATAACGCTGGTCATGGTATTTGGTATCCGGGCTCAGGCCCGGATTGCTGAGTTCCAGCCAATGCAGCATGCGGAACTGACTGAGCGGAAAGACATGTGCGGTCAGCGGATGTTGTTGCATATGCGCCAGTAATTCACCGTCGGCGATCATCATTTCCAAGCCCTGTTCAATCCACTGTGCCAGTGCCTCATTTTGCTTGCCGGTAAAAAAGTAGATGGCAAAAGGGTAATGCAGCATCAGGTTGGGATAACGCACTAAATCCGGATATAACGCGGCGCGTTCACGCAGCTCCGTCTGGCCTTCGTGTAAACCTCGTGGGAAATAATCACAACGACCGGCGTTCACCTGCTTAAACAGATTTTCATACACGGGCGAGGTCAGCACTTTTAAGCCGGCGTGTTGCAGAATTTTGGTATCAGGCCAGCTCAGCCCCTGACAGGCAGTCAGTTTGTGTAGTTGTTGCAGGTTGATGATTTTGTTGAATTTCTCAGACTGGCTGCGCTGAATCGTCAGCATCCGGAAACCCATCAGGCCGCGTTCGAGCGGAATACGGATGGCGCGCAGTTGCTGCTCTTTGTCGTGGTCGGTGCCCATCCAGAATAAATCAATTAACTGGCCTTTTTGCAGCTCGCGTACCGCGCGGCCCTGCTCCATTTCGGCGACCGGCAAAATGTCGGGAAGTGGCCGCCCGGCCGCTGCTTTTTGCAGGGCCTTGTGTAGCAGCTCGATGTAGTATTGATGGGATACATCGTGCACTGACCGGGGTTTAGGAACCCGGATCTGGCTGACTCCGGCTTCTGAAGCGGCGACTGTTGCTGCAAACAGCAGCAACAGACCATAAACCCATAGACGACAGCACGCTTGCCAATTTTTCACGCAGATCCACGCTCCGTTGTCTCACGCCGCGCGGTGAGAAATCGCTTAGAACCGGTATTCCCAGCTGCCGGCCGCACTGACCTGATGGTCCAGCTCAGGCCTTAACGGTGACTGTTGCAGGTAACGCAATTGAAGACTCAGCAAACCATCAAACAGACCGCGGCGGTGTTCCAGTTTGACTTGCCAGCTGGAATCGGAAACGGCCGCCTGATGATAACGGGCCAGCGTCAGTTGGGCTGACCAGCTGATGCCGCCTAAAGTTTGATAATGATAGGCGCTGCTCAGCACCTGTGCATCTGCGCCATAACCGCTGCCAATAATCCGGCCATAACGGCGATAGCCTTCCGGATACAAACTGCCCTGATAAGCACAGGCACCGGCTTCTAACTGATCGGCACAGGTCAGGTAAGTATCGGAATACTCGAGGTTAATGGTGTGAATACCACTGGCCTCGCCAAAATAACTACGCACACCCCAGAGTTGCAACAGCTCATCCGGCGTACCGCTTTTATTGTCATCATCGGCAAGCTCGGTATACAGTGTGAGTGGAAATCCGGCCAGTTGCAGATGCCAGGCGGCGTCGACGGCGGCTCTTTGGTCGGCCGGAATTTCGTCACGCTGATCATAACTCACCAGGTCCCACAGCGTACTGAAGCCATTGCTGCGGCCCTGACCACCCCACTGGATCACCCGGCTGGCACCTAACTCAAATGCTGGCACTGGTCGCAATGTCAGCCGGCCGCCCCAATAACGGGTCTGTGGCACAGCGCTGTTATGTTGACCGTACCCGAGGAAAGTCGTGGCCGACCAGGGACCAAGCCAGCGTAACCAGCTGCGTTCATCAGGTTGCCAGCCATGACGGGTCAGCCGGATAGACGGCAGCGGGCGTGCGTTGTTGCTCAGTAACAAACTGCTTTGTTGACCAGGTCCCCACCAGACCGGAGTTTGATCGAGCTGCAGTACCCAGTTGCCGCGGATCAGCGCCAGATAACTGCCATCGAGTGTGTTGTCCTGCTCGGCGCTCTTATCATCGAGCACCCGCCGATTGACCTGTAACCGGCCCGCGACCGAATCGCTTTGTATTTCCTGAAACAGCGTAAGCGCGGCATCTTCAAAGTAAGTTTCGCCAAAGTGCTGATGGTTTGCTGTCGCGCTGTTGGCCTTGAGTTTGACACCAGACTGCCGCTCGCCGCGATTGGCATTTAATGCGCTGCGCAAATGTGCCACGGCAAACTGCAACTGCGGGCTTAAGGTCGCACTGTCGATGCGGTTTAAGTCGATGGCGATATTTTTCCACATGATGGGGTAGGTATTAACCGGTCCGGTCAGTAAACCGGCCTGAGCCAGGCTTTGCAACGACTGGCGCAAATAATTGTCCTGGGTATCTAACCAGGGGGTCGCGACCGAAGGGAAAGTGCACAAGGCGGCACAGAAAGATAACCACTTTAATTTCATCGGCCTAACTTCCGTTTTAATGCATCCAACACCTGAGGAGCTACAAAAGGCGAGACGTCGCCGCCATGCCGGGCGACTTCTTTAACCAGCGTTGACGAGATAAACATATTTTTTTCTGACGGCGTCATAAATAAGCTGTCGAGGTCGGGATTAAGCTGCCGGTTCATACTGGCCAGTTGGAACTCATATTCAAAATCCGCCACTGCGCGTACCCCGCGGATTAGCACCTGCGCCTGATGATTACGGGCAAAATCTGCCAGCAAACCGGCAAAGCCGACGACCTGCACATTGGGTAAACCAACGAATACCTGCTGGGCTAAACCGACCCGCTCTTCCAGACTGAACATCGGCTGTTTGCTTGGGTTGGCTGCGACCGCCAGAATCACTTCATCAAATAAACGGGCGGCCCGGATCACCAAATCGGTGTGGCCATTGGTCAGCGGGTCAAAAGTACCGGGGTAAATCGCTTTGGTTTTCATAGACTAACCTATGGTCGTTTAAGCTTTGGTGCAAACGCATGCGGTCGGGCAGGCGGGGCTGGTAATTTTTTTCGATTTGACGTTACTATACCAAAATAATTCCTTTCACTATAAGCCCGTGCCGGTCATGGACAAGAAGTTGCGCACTAAAGATAAAATATTACAAGCCAGCATCGAGTTGTTTAACCAGCAAGGCGAGCGACAAATCACCACCAATCATATCGCGGCACACCTCGGCATCAGTCCGGGTAATCTGTATTACCATTTTCGTAATAAAGAAGACATTGTCCGGCAGATTTTTAAAGAATACGCCAAGTTGCTGGAAAACCGGCTGCAACCGCCCAGCCGGCATTCCGAAGCGCTGGATGCGCTGGCACAGTATCTGGATATCGTGTTTGAGCTGATGTGGCGCTTTCACTTTTTCTACGCCAATCTGCCGGATATCTTGAGTCGTGACCCGCTGCTGCAGCAGGATTATTTGCAGGTGCAAAAAGGCGTGCTGGCGAAAGTAGTTTCGGTGTTGCAGGCTCTAAAAGCAGCGGATGTGATTGAAATTGATGATGCTGACATCGCCAACTTCGCCCATACCATCAAGCTGGTGGTGACTTTCTGGATTAGTTACCTGAAAACGCAGGCACCGCATGCTGCCATTGATCAGGCGCAGGCGTATCAGGGCGTGTTAAAAATTCTGCTGTTGTTTAAACCTTATGCCACCGAACAGGCCTTACCCCGCATCATTAACCTGCAACGCCATTACCAGCAGTTAGCAGGCCAGCCGGTGCTGAATTAAAAGTCCGGAACTCATGCGTAAGGTTGTTGCACTGTAAAGATATTTTACAGATTAGGGTGTTCCTTGTTGCATTTCGTTACAACTTGCTGGCCTTCGCCATTGTCGCCTGCCGTGCGCCGCGCGGTGC